>JAEWNM010000279.1 GCA_023392755.1 Bacillota bacterium | reverse complement strand
CCACGTCTTTGAATTTTACGCCTATCAGCAGGTTTACAATCTGCGCGAACAGCAGTGTCAGCACAGGGGTGTAGACCCAGCTTTCCGCCGCAATGTAGGGGATGAATTCCAGCATGGTGGGGAAACCGTACGACAGCACCCACCGGTGCAGGAAAGGGCCGAGGTATAACCCCAGGGGCAATCCGACGATGGCGATGATTATATTTTCCCTCAAAATCAGCCGCTTCGTCTCCCGCGGATAAAAGCCCAGCACCATCAGCGTAGCCAGGTCGCGTATCCGCTCAAAAAAGTTCAATTGACCCAGTGTAAAGAGCACCACCAGCAAAAGCGCACCGGCAAACAGTACCATCACCAACACCACCACATCCAGCACCTGCACCACCGCCTCGTTGCCGGTGCGCTCCTCCTGTATGGTGCGAGTCTTGGCCACACCGTCCATGTCATTGACGGCTGCGGTATGTATGCTTCCGCCGCCGAGCAGCAGCGCGGTGGCTCCGTAGGGCATTAAATCAAGCTTGCGCCAGGCGCTTTTGCTGATATATACGCCTTGACCCAATTGTATGCTGATGATATCCCGAACCTTTACATCAGCCTCATATCCGTTGGACGTGCGCAATCGTACGCTGTCGCCGACAGAAAGGCCCGTTTCCTCTGCGGCGCGTTCACTCAGGGCGATACCTTCCTCCGGCAGCCATACACGCAGGCCGTCCCGCATAAGGTGCACCATTTCATGATGATCTTCCAGCACATGCAGTGCCTTGGTCTGCCACCCTCTGCCGATCAAAAGCTCGCAGCCCTGCTCCATGATGGTCTCCATGCGCAGCGCGCCGGCCCGCAGGCGCACGGCCTGAGCATATTCCTCCGTGGCGGGGGTATTCAAATCGACACGCACGTCGTAGCGCATGGTGTGGGTGTAGTGGTTTTCCAGCACAAACACCACAGAATCCCGCATGCCAAAGCCGGTCAGCAGCAGCGCAGAGCAGCCGACCACCCCCACGATGCCAATCATAAACCGCGAGGTGTTTCGCAACATATTGCGGGTAATCAGCTTGGATGAAAAGGACATGGAACGCCATAGCAAAGGAATGCGCTCCAGCAATACCCGCCTGCCATGGGCCGGGGGTTTGGGCCGCATAAGGCCCGACGGCGACTCCTTCAGCGCCCGGTTGCAGCTCAAAAAGCTGGCACCCATGGCAATGAGCACCGTAAGCATGCCAACACCGGCCATGATTCCCGGATGCATGTATGCCGTGGCGCCCGGCATGTTGTAGATGGACATCAGAACCCACATCACGATCCGCCCCAGGAAAAACCGGGCACCCAACAGCCCTGCCAGCGCCCCAAGTGTGGATACCAGAAGACCATAGCCGGTATAGTGCCTTATCAACTGTGCCCGACCATAGCCCAAAGAGCACAGCGTTCCAATCTGCATGCGCTGGCTGTCCACCATGCGGCGCATGGTACTCCAGGTAATCAGCGCCGCCACCAGGAAAAATACAGTCGGAAACACTTGGCCAAGCGCGCGGATTTGCTCCACTTCCTCTATGGCCATTTTAATGCCTGGCTTATCGTCCCGCGTCAGAACCATGATCTGCGGGTCATCCAGCAATTGCTGAATCTCCTGCTTCACCGTATCGATATCCCAGCCCGGTTCAAGCAGGGCAACCGTTTCCTGATAGGGCAAAAATCCCAGAGTGCCCGGCGAAAGATAGGCGTAGCCAAAAGTGGACGGGTCGGCACTGAAGGCAAAGCCATCCGAATATACCACGTACTCCGGGCTGTAGCCTATTCCATCCACCAAAAGCTCCAGGGAAACACCGGCCGCCTCCACCGTCAAGCGGTCGCCCGCCTGAATCCCCACAGCCTCGGCAAATCTGCTGTCCAGAACACATACGTTCTTTTTGGCTGCGGGCAGCCCGTTCCCCTGAAAAACCATGGTGCCGCCAATGCGTGCGGGTCCATCGCTCATATACAATTCCACCGTGGGCTCGCCGCTGCGGTCTGCGGTCGCCCGCAGGTGAACACGGCGCTGGGCATCCTGTACACCGGGCAGCGCCGCTATATCCCGCACCTTCCGGTCGCTCACCTGGCCCATGATCCAGATATCCGGCAAGCCGCATTGCGCAAACTGCGCGTCAAGGTTTTTTTCCATGCCGCGCCAGGCTGCGTCAATGCCGCAATACAGCATCGAAGAAAGCATGCAAATCATGAATATGGCGGCAAAAGATTTCCAATTACCAAAAATGTCGCGCAGCAGCTTACGCCGCAAATGGGATACGCTGCGTCCTTTTATCACCACACGATATCCTCCATGGCCGCAGGCTTTTCATTGACTTCCACCATCTGTATCCTGCCGTTTCTCATGCGGATCACCCGCTGGGCTGCAGGCACGATGGCCGCATTATGGGTGATGATCACCACGGTCTTGCCCATTTCGCGGCATACATTGCCCAGCAGGATCAGTATCATGCGCCCGGTTTGGGAATCCAGCGCGCCGGTGGGCTCGTCGCACAGCAGAAGCTCCGGATTTTTGCACAGCGCACGGGCGATAGCCACACGCTGCTGTTCACCGCCTGATAGCTGCGCGGGAAAATTGTCCATACGGTCCAAAAGCCCAACACGCTCCAGCATTTCCCGGGGAGACAGGGGATTTTTGCATACCTGCTGTGCCAGTTCCACATTTTCCAACGCCGTCAGGTTGGGCATCAGGTTATAGAATTGAAACACAAAGCCTACATCCAGCCTGCGGTATGTATTGAGCTCTCTCGCGCCAAGTGTTACGATATCCTTTCCGCCCACGAAAATGCTGCCGCCGGTGGCCCGGTCCATACCGCCCAGCAGGTTGAGCACCGTCGTTTTGCCTGCGCCGCTGGGCCCCAGCACCGCGGCAAACTCCCCATGATGTATCTCAAACCCCGCATGGTCTACCGCTTGTATCGTAACTTCGCCTACCTGGTAAGATTTGCAGACATCTTTAAAGATGATATCCGCCATCGAATTGATTCCTCCCCGATAAAGATAATCAACTTACCGTTGAATAAATAGCACAGAAAGATTATAATCAACATGGCGTTGGTTTGCAACGAACAGATCGGTCTGGAATGTGTTGCGGCCAACAGATGGGGCGGATTTGTCGGTTTGCCTTGTAACAAATCGCATAATGCGATCCGGCATGAAAAAGGGGGGCACGGGCATGACTGGCGTTAAAAACGACAGAAGGATCAAATACACAAAGATGATGCTCAAACAAAGCCTGGTGAAGCTGCTGCAGGAAAAACCGATTGCAAAGATATCCATCAAGGAAATTTGTGAAGCCGCGGATATCAACAGGAGCACCTTTTATGCGCATTATGCCGACCAGTACGATTTGCTTCGGCAGGTGGTTGACGAAACACTGCAGGATATCAAAGCGTATTTGGGCAGCTACATCTTTAAGGTATACGAACCCGAGTCGTTTCAGATCATAAACCGCATTTTTGAATACATTGTGGAAAACGCGGAGCTTTGCAAAGTGCTGCTGGGCGAAAACGGGGATATATCTCTGCAAAAGGAAATTATGATGATCGTCCAGCGCCAGGGCATGAAGGAATGGAAGGGCAAAAAAGCCATTGATCCTGATATGATGGAGTACCTGTATTTGTTTGGCGTCAATGCCAGCATTGGCATTATACAGAAATGGCTGCAAAGCGGTTTGAAGCAATCCGCAAAAGAGATGGCTGATCTTGTTCTGAAGCTTATGTATCACGGACTGGCGCCTTACATGAAGCAGAATAACTAAGCGTTTTCCCTGTCGCGCATACGTACCCGCCTTCCCTGAAAATGTCATTTTACATATGTTTTGTTGACTTCCGTCGTGCAGAAATGGTATACTTCACATGCTTGCGGCTGTACAAATATTGGAATGTACACTCACCGCGCGCTATGGGCGGCCGCCCATACATAATAACGCTATTACTCACAAGGAGGCTGTTTCATGAAGAAGTTCCTATGCCTGCTGCTGGCAACGGTCTGTTGTTTCGCATTGGTGCAGACCGCTTTCGCCGGTGCCGTACAAACGGTCATTCAGGATGAAGCGGACCGGAAAATTTCCGTCAAGGGTTTGGGCAGCGACGGCAACTTCCCCGTTAATCCGGAGGTCGCCGGCCAAAGCCCCACCACCGGCCAGCCCTGGGACGGCACCTATATGCCTATGCTGGTGCAGATCGACAATGCCGACGGCGGCATTGGCAAGCGCGCTCCCTGGGGTGCCGCCCATGCGGACCTCATCTATGAAACGCCGCTTCACAGCGGCGGAGAAACCCGCCTTTCCTTCCTGTTCAGCGATTTCGTTCCCGAAAGCGTCGGCCCGGTTCGTTCCGCCCGTTTAACGCACGTGGAACTGCGGGAAGAATGGGACGCCGGTTTCCTTTTTTACGGCGGGCAGGAATATGAAGGAACGAACATCAACGACGCCTTCCGCAAAACAGGTGCCACAAAAAAGGGTGTCCTCTTCAGCGGCATCGTCGGCACCAATAAGTCCTGGAAGAAATATTACACTTCTGTGGATGGCTTGCCCGGGCCTCACGACAAGGACGCCAATGTGAAAGCCATGCAAGCGCTGATCCCCGCCGACTTCAAGGCTCCTTCCCGTCCCTTCCTGTTTACGGACGAGCTGCCTGAGCTGGGCGATTTCGCCACAAACATCGCTATCACACTGACCAAAAAGGAATACTGCTCCAGCTTCGCATACGATCCCATCGCGAATGTCTATATGCGTTATATGAACGGAGAGCCATACGTTGACAAAACCACCGGTGAGCAGCTTTCCTTCTCCAACCTTATCATACAGCGCACCGATGTCACCTTCTACCATGGCATAAACGATAGGCCGCTAACGGTGAACATAGGCTCCGGCAACGCGGATATCTTTATCGGCGGCCGGTACATTCCTGGGTACTGGATGCGTACCGGCATGAATCAGCGTACGGTGTTTTTCGATCAGGAAGGCAACGAGCTTCAGCTTCAGAGAGGCAAAACCTTTATCAGCATGATCGACTACAGCACCCCGGTCACCTATTCGGCAGAATAACGGGAATAGTCAAGGCCGCCGGCATAACAACCGGCGGCCTCAGTGTATCAACAAAGTGGCTGACGCCACTTTGTTGAGTTTTTCCCTCGCTGCACTGCAAAAGGCCATGCCTTTTGCGGCCGTTTGCTCGGGCAAGGAAGGAATTTTTTCAAAATTCCTCCGCAAACCACCGCACATGTCGCTGGTTTGCGATCTAGAATCGGAGGCTCCGTAACCCCGACCCTGCCAGTGGCAGAAATGGGAGGGGTGGAGGAGGCTGGCGAAACAAGCAGTGCGACGCGGCAGCGAGCAATGCGCCGATTGAGCCAGATGGACCACGGCCCTCCGATACCTCCCTGGGTTTTTTGATGGTCTG
>JAEWNM010000218.1 GCA_023392755.1 Bacillota bacterium | reverse complement strand
CAAAATGGCACACAGCACCCGCATCTTCCGTTTGTCATAAGCATGAACGCGTTCATCATGACCGTGAAGGAGGATTTTTTTCATGAAAAAGAGTCTTACCGCCCTCCTGTTTGCATCGCAGATGCTGCTTTCCTGTTGCCTTGGCGGCTGCGAGACCGCTATGGATGAAGAGGCCGGCACCACGTATTACCCTGCGGAGAACTGGCGCCGCTCCACGCCGGAGGAGCAGGGCATCGATTCTAAGCTGCTGGTAAAAATGTTCGATACCATAAAGGCCCAAAAGGTGCCTATCCACAGCATGCTGCTGATACGCAACGGCCATCTCGTCTGCGAAGCGTATTTCCAGCCCTTTCACCGGGATACGCGTCACAATCTGTTTTCGGCCACCAAGAGCTTTACCTCCTCCCTGATCGGCATTGCCATCGGCGAGGGCAAAATCAAAGGCGTGGATCAGAAAATCGCCGAACTCTTCCCGGATGTGAAAATGCCGGAAAACAGTCTTGGCACTGAAAACATCACCCTTGAAAACGTGCTGACCATGTCCGCGGGCCATGAAGCCGATTCGGTGGGCGCCGTGCACGCAAGCCGCGGCTGGCCGCAGACGTTTTTCAGCCTGCCCTTTACCCATAAGCCCGGAACGCGCTTTTTGTATGACAGCGGCGCATCGCACCTGCTGGCCGCTATCCTGAAAAAAACGACAGGGCAGGATGTGGAGGCCTATGCCAGGGAACATCTTTTCAATCCCCTTGGCATCAAGGGCTACGAATGGGAGAAATCCGCCGAAGGCATCCATACCGGCGGATGGGGTCTGCGCATAACGCCTACGGATATGGCGAAGTTCGGGTACATGATTTTGCACAACGGCGTCTGGAAAGGCAAACAAATCGTACCCGCCCAATGGGTGCAAGCGGCTACGCAAAAGCATATCGAAGCGTACTTTGGACAAACGCGGGGCGACGATTACGGCTACCAGTTTTGGATGAATCCCTTTGGCGGCTTCAGGGCCGACGGGTTTGCTGGGCAGTTTGTATACATACTGCCGGAATATGATATGGTAGCCGTGTTCACCAGCGGCATCAATTATCAGGAGGCATACCAGCCGGTAAAGCTGATGAGCGACTTTGTCGTTCCCGCGGCCAAATCCAAAGCACCTTTGCCTGTAAACAAAATAGCCGCCGATGCGCTGGCGGCGTGCGTTTTGGAATTGGAGCATCCAGCTCCCAAGGCTGCATCCCCTCTGCCCGAAACGGCAAAGCGCATCAGCGGAAAGACGTTTGGCACAAGCGGCCTCTTTTCCAGCTTTTGCATAACGTTTGACAGTGCTGACGCATGCACCCTGACCATCGTGCAGCAGGGCAGAAAATTTTCGCTGCCCGTGGGGCTGGACGGCGTATACCGCGTATCCGATGCAAGGCAGCTTGGCACACTGGTCTATTATCCGCCCTACCGGGCCGTGGCCCTCATAGGCGGCTGGGAAGGGGAAAACACGTTCCTCCTTGACTGGCAATACGTGGAGGAGCCGTATCACGAGGAATACAAATTCACATTTGACGGTGACAGCGCGGAGCTGGAAGTAACGGAATACGTGGTGGGCTGCGCCGGGCCTATGCAGCCCTACGCCAAATACGGCGCGGCACTGAAAGAGTGACGGCGCGCAAAAGGATATGCCCTTGCGCAAAAGGGATGTGAACGTGATGTCCAAGATTGTTCTTTTTTCAGGCGCCACCGGCGGGCTGGGTGAGATTTGCGTCCGGGCGCTGTCCGAAACCCACCGCTGGACCGTGTTTGCCGCGGGGACAAACGCGCAAAAGCTTCAGGAATTCAAGGCGCTTGATAACGTGATCCCCGTGCGCATGGATATCACGGAGGACGCAAGCGTTCAATCCGCGTTGCAGCTCGTGGCGGAGCATGCGGGAAGGCTTGACGCCATCGTCAATTTCGCCGGGCGCAGCGCCTTCGCTTCCATGGTCGAAGGCGGCTGCGTACAATTGGCGGAGCGGCTGCTTGATGTAAATGTGCTGGGCATGATCCGCGTGAACCGCGCTTTTTTTGAACTGCTTCTCAAGGGTCATGGCCGCATCGTCAACTGCTCCTCGGAAGCGGGCTGGATGACGGCGCAGCCCTTTGCAGCGCCTTACTTCCTTTCCAAGCGCGCGGTGGAGGCCTACAGCGACAGCCTGCGGCGGGAGCTTATGTTTCTGGGCATCCCCGTCATCAAGATACAGCCGGGCTCATACCAAACCGGCATGACGCAAAAAACGCTGGCCTGCTTTCATCAAACGCTGGTGGAAACAAAGCATTACAAAAATGTACTTGCGCGTATGAAGCCCATGATGATGCAGGAGCTGCGGCAGGACAATGACGCAAAAAAGCTGGCGGCGTTGATGGTTCATGCCCTGGAAACAAAGCATCCGCGAATAAAGTATCGTATCGGCACCGGAAAACTGCTGGCCATGCTGGAGCTGCTTCCCGAAAAAGGCGTTGATATTGTGTACAAATGGCTGCTCAGGGTGCTGCCGGCCAGGGAATAATCCGCTTACCAAAAAAGGGCTGCCGTTCCGGCCGCGTAATCGCATGCCTGCTCAAAGGCGGAAAATGTCTTAGGGCCGCTTGTTGCGGCGCAAAATCCCGTCCCTTAAGCAGTGATATGCCATATCCGGTCAGCACGGCAGCCCTGATTCATCACGGCCTTCCCAGCGTTCCGTCCGGGCGGCGGCAGTTGGTCCATGTGGGCAGCGCCGGGTCGCAGGGGAACTTGGCGGCCAGCTTTTCATCGATGTCGATGCCAAGGTCGGGCTTGTCGTTGGGATACACATAACCGCCCCGCAGCTCCGGCGATCCGGGGAACACGTCCAGGCTGGCCTGTGTGAAACCTGACCACTCCTGTATGCCGAAATTCCACGCGGACACGTCCAGGTGAATGTTGGCGGCATGGCCCACGGGCGACACATCTCCCGGCCCGTGCCAGGCGGTGCGCACGCTGAACGCCTCGCAGAAGGCAGCCAGCTTGCGGGCGGGTGTAATGCCGCCAATCTGGCTGATATGGCAGCGTATGTAATCAATCAGCTTGTTGGCGATAAGCGGCGTCCACTCCCTGGGGTTCACAAACAGCTCACCCATGGCGATGGGCGTATGGGTCTGCCTGCGCATGATTTCGAACCATTCGCCCTGTTCCGGTGCCAGGGAATCCTCATAGAAGAACAGCCGGAAGGGTTCCAGCTCCTTGGCCAGGCGTATGGATTCCATGGGTTCCAGATGCTCATGAACGTCATGGCAGAATTCCACGCCAAAGCCGAAGCGGTTGCGCATATAGTCGAACAGCCTGGTCACGGACAACTGATATTGCAGCGGATCGTAATACGCCCCGTCGCACGCCCCTTCCGGCCGCAGGGAGGACAGGGGCTGCATTCCCCCCGCGTTCCCGCCGTAACCGCCGTGCTGAAGCCTTATCACCTGCACGCCCTTTTCCATAAACGCCTGCACCCGGTCGCCGATTTCCTCCAGCGTCTTCCCGTCGGCATGGCGGTAAACGCGCGCGCCCTCGCGCACCTTTCCGCCAAACAGCTCGTACAGAGGCAGGCCCGCCTGCTTTCCCTTGATATCCCACAGCGCCATATCCACGCCGGACAGTGCGGCATTTTGTATCGGCCCGTTGCGCCAATAGGCGGAAACGGTAGTCATCTGCCAGATATCCTCAATGCGGGAAGCATCCTTCCCCACGAGCAGCGGCTTCAAATAATGCTCAATTTCATACGCCACCGTCAAAAACCGCTGGGTAAACGTAGCACAGCCCAGGCCATACAGGCCGGGCTCGCTTGTGTCCACGCGGACAACCACCAGGGGCGTTTTTTGCGGGGCAGTTACTATCGCCCGGACATCCGTAATCGTAAGCGCCATAAAAATTCACCTCATTCAATATGATATTAAGCACATCAGGCCTGTTCGTCCCCGCGCTCCATGGCCGCGTCCCTGTGGCGCTGCGCCCATGCCTTGTCCAGCCAAACGGAGGGGGCAAACCATTCGGGCTGCCCCGGAAGCGTCAAGCCCCCGTCCACCCGGATAACGGTGCCGGTGATATACGAGCCCCTGTCGCTGCTAAGGAATGCCGCCAGCTCGCCGGTGTCCCTGGGCACGCCCATGCGACCCAGGGGGATGGAATCCTCAATGGGATAAAACGGGCGCCCTCTTACGATATCCCCCGCCTTCGCTTCGGGAGGAGGGTTGCCCTTACGCACCCTGGTGGCACCCGGCGCAATGCAGTTAACCCTTATGCCATAGGCCGAAAGCTCCAGCGCCAGTGACTGGGCCGCGCGGTTGATGGCCGCCTTGATGCCGCCGTACACAAAATCATCGGGATGTGCCGATTCGCCGCGGGTGGATGTGACAAAGAGAATGGAGCCCTGGGTTCCGTCCCTCACCATTATGCGGGCTGCCTCCCCCGCGGCCATGAGATAGCCGATAAAGTTGGTGTCCACTATATACTGCAAATCTTCCCTGGTGGCGGTGAGAATGCTGTTTCTGGCGTCCCGCCCGGCATTGCTGATCAAAAGGTCCAGCCTTCCCATGTCCTTTCTCGCCTGCCTGACAATGCCTTCCGCCACGCCCTTGTCCTGCAGGTTCGCGGGATACACAAAGCAGCGCCGGCCCAGCGCTTCCACCTGCCTGCGGGTTTCCTCCGCACCATCGGCGTTTCTGGAGTAGGTAATCGCCACGTCATACCCCTGTTCGGCCAGCACCAGGGCGCAGCCCTGGCCTATGCCGCTGCTGCCGCCGGTTATGACGGCCGCCTTTGCCGTTTGCATACAACGCCTCCCATATTTGGTTATCCGGGCCTTAGCCCGCCCCTGGCCCTGCTGTCCAGTCCCGTCCAAAAGCTTGCCCGCCTTACAAAACAATTCTCTCTTCCAGCCGGATATCCTCGCTGGAAGCGCCGGCCATAACCGTAAATTCTCCCGGCTCCACCACCCATTCATACCGCTTGTTCATAAGTTTGAAGCTGTCAAAGCCAAGGTCGAAGGTAACGGTTTTCGCCTCCCCGGCCTCCAGGGATACGCGCTCAAACCCCTTGAGCAGCTTCATGGGCATTACCATGGATGCTTCCTCATCCCGCACATACAGCTGCACCACTTCATCCCCGGCCAGCTTTCCTGTGTTTTCCACCGTCAGGGATACCTGCACGCCATAGGGCTCGCCGGTCCTACCACTCGAAGCCCGCGGTAGGCAAACGTGGTATAGCTCAGCCCGTGCCCAAAGGGATATGCTGCGTCGCGCCTGCCCTCCAGATATTCCGCGCTGGCCCCCGGAAGCCGGGAATAGTACAGCGGCAGCATGCCCACGCTGCGGGGAAAGCTCACCGGCAGCCGCCCCGCCGGGTTTGCCCTTCCTGTCAGTATGCTGGCAATGGCCTTGGCGCCCATTTCGCCCCCGAACCAGGGCACCACAATGGCGTCAAGCGCCGCCTCCACGCCGCCCAGTTCCACAGGCTTGCCCACCTCCAGCACCATCACCGTGGGCACATCAAGCGCGGCCACCCGCTCGGCCAGTTCCTTTTGCCTGCCATACAGCGTAAGCTCGCACCGGTCCATGCCCTCGCCGCTGGTCACGGTGTCGTCCCCGCACACCAGCACCGTCACATCCGCCATCCGCGAAAGGGCCACCGCCCTGTCAATGGAATCCCGCCCGTGGGGCATAAGGCTCAGTGTAACCCGGTTGCCGTTCACGTCGCACACGTACTCCGCCGTGAAGCTGTGGCGCTTGCCCTCCTCAAAGAAAAACTCGCAGGCGGGCAGGGGCTGCTTATGGTCCCCAAAGCTGTCGATCACCAGCTTCCCGTCCACATACAGGCGCACGCTGTCCTCGGTGGTGAATATCAGCTGCCCGGCAAAGGAGCCCTCCCGGCCCACCGCTTCCGGCCTGACCATAAACTCCCCTTCCATGCGCACCCCATATCCCAAAAAGCGCAGCTCCCGGTGGGGCTTGGCCAGTATCCAGTTGAAGTTTACCTCCCCCGCCGTATCCTGCCCCACGGGTTTTCCCATAAAGCTTCCGTCCGCGTAATACGCAAGCTTCACGCCGCCGGGAAGCCAGGCCCCCGGCATCAGCGTCACATCCCGGTCGGATATGGCGCAGCCGTCCTCCTGCAATATCCTCCAGCCGGGCAGCGCATTTTGCAGCTCCTCATAAAGCGAATGCACACGGTAGCCGTCGGGCACCGAGGCATAGCTGCCGATGCGCTGGCGGCGGGAGGATGGGCCCAACAGCGCCAGCGTCCCGGTATCGCCCTTAAGCGGCAGCAGGCCATTCCGGTTTTTCAAAAGCACCGTTGATTCGCACGCCGCCAGGTAGCACAGCTCCCGGTGCCTATCGCACCGGAGTACGTCTTGGTAGCGCGATTCCGATACATAGGGGTTTTCAAACAGCCCCAGCTCAAACTTCACGCGCAGCACCCTGGCCGCCGCGTCGTCAATGATATCCTCGCCGATCCGGCCATCCCGCACAAGCTGCAAAAGGCCCTGCTGCCACACCGCGTTGGGGTAATCAAACCCCTGCACGTGCACGCCGGCCCGAAGCGCCGTTTCCATGCTCGACAAGTCGTCCTTCGTCATGAAATGGTTGGTTTTCAGCCGGTTGATGCCCCCGAAGTCGGAGCGGACATAGCCCTTCAGGCCAAAGCGGCCCTGCAGCACATCCCTCAAATAATGCTCCGAAGCCATCACCGCCTCGCCGTCGATGCTGTTGTAGCTGGCCATGGCGTTGTATGCCCCGGCTTTTTTAATGCCTGCCTCAAACACCGGCAGGTAGCACGTTTCCACCTCCCGCACGCCGGCACGGGCCGGGCCGCAGTTGACGCCGCCCTCCGGAATGCCGTGTACGCAATAGTGCTTGGGCTCGCATACAACGCTGTCGCCGCGCCTTATATCCTCCCCCTGCTCGCCGGTGATTATTTCATAGGCCATCTCGCTGGAAAGATACGTGTCCTCGCCAAAGGTTTCCTCCATGCGGCCCCAGCGCGGGTCCCGGGCCACATCCAGGTTAGGGGCCAGAATTTCGTGTATGCCAAGGCTTCGCGTTTCCGCGGCGATGGCGTGTCCCACCGCCCGGGTCAGGCTCCGGTCAAAGGCCGCGCCCAGATTCAGCGGCATGGGAAAGGAGGTCGCACCAGGAAAGCTGATGCCGTGCAGCGCCTCCCCCGTAAAAATGCAGGGGATGCCCAGGCGCGTCTTTTCCACGAACCAGCGCTGCAGCCGGTTCAATATCTTCGGTACGGCGTACACGTCATGCACAAAGCCCATGCCGTTGGGGCCGATGGCCGATTCCACCCTGTCCCAATGAAAGTCCGATGTTTCGTCCACCGCGCAAAAATGCTTGGGGTGTACCTTTGTCGCCAGCTCCACGCCTCGGATCATGTCCGTCTGGGCAATTTTTTCCTCCAATGTCATCCGTGACAGCAGGTCATTTGCCCGTTCTTGCGCCGGCAGCTCGGGCCGCTGATAAGGATAGGGCATGGGGATACCTCCATCAATTAAATATCCTTCGGGGAGGGGCCTTTTTTATAAGGTCCCTCCCCGCGCATTCCTATAGGTTTCCCAAACAGGTTACTTGGCCATGTACGCGTCTACCTGCTTCTGGGCGGCGGCCAGTATCAAATCCAGGCCGGCGGCCTTCTGCTGGTCGATCAGGCTCGCAACGGCAGCCGCGGCGTCGCCGGCCAGGCCCACTTCGATGATCTTGTGCATGTCGGTGTGGATCTGGTCGCGCTGGGCGGCTTCGATGGAGATTTCGGTCTTGTCAAAGCTGAACCCGGCCAGGGGGGAGTTGACGTTCTTGGGGTTGGACTTGGCGAACTCCGCTTCCTCCGCCCAGAAACCGGGGCCGTAGGAGAAGTCGGGGCGCATGAACTGCGGCTTCCAGTAGGCCCAGCGGCCGCCCCACTCCATGTAGCTGGAGTTGGCGCCGTTCATGCCCTCGGGGAACACGGCGGCTTCGCCGTCCAGCACATAGGTCTTGCCTTCGATGCCGTAGTGCACCATGTCGTACAGTTCCTTGTCGGTCTGCAAAAGATTCATGAACATCAGCGTGCGCTCGGGATTTTCGGACGATTCGGGGATGCAGGCCACATTGGCCAGCGGCGTCCGGTTGGCGGACAGGCCGTCGGGATGAAGCACGCTAAAGTCCCAGCGGGCGCCTTCATCCACCCAGGCGCGGTTCTGGCGGGCAAACTCATGGGTGCCCCACTTGGAGATCAGCTTGCCCTGGTCGATCAAGGCGTTGTGGTCGGTCTTGTCGGTCAGAACGTCCTTCCAGATAATCCCCTCATCCTGCCATTTCTTGGCCCAGGTGGCGAATTCCAGGTAAGCTTCCGTCTGCTCCAGGGGCAATACCTTAAGCTCGGGGTCGCTCAGGTCCACCACCAGGGAGTTGCCGATGTCAGCCAGGTTATGCTTGATCAGGGAGGCGTCCAGGGAAGCGGCCTCCAGTATGTACCTGTCGGGATAGGCTTCCTTCAGCTTGTGCAAAAGACCGTCCACATCTTCAAAGGTTTTGATGGAGTCCTTCTCCACCTTAATCCCGGCAGCCTCGGCCAGATCGCCGCGCCACTGGTAATGGGTACGGTTGTTCATGGTCATGGTCCAGGGCAGCGCGACGATCTTGCCCTGATAGGTGGCGGCTTCCAGAGCGCCGCTTTCCTGATAGGCGGCATACAGGTCGGGAGCATACTTGGGCATAAGCTCCGTCAGGTCCAGATAGGCATCCATGGCTGTCATCTGATAATAGCCCAGCCAGTTGCCGTCAAAGTTCATATCCCAGCTGTCGCCGGCGGCAGCTTTCACAAGCAGCTTTTGTTTGTAGTCATCGCCCGCGATGAACTGTACGTCAAAATCGCAGTTGAGCACATCACGGTACTTGTCGGCAATCGCCTTCCACACGGTATCCGTTTCGGATTTTTTGTCGCCGAAGAAAATGAAGTGCAGCGTCACGGGTTCCAGTTCGGTTTTGGCCTCCGCCATTGCCGCGGGCATAAGCGGTAGCAGCAGCAAAAGCGCCAGCATCAGGGAAACAAGCTTTTTCATGGTCGTCCTCCTTTTATGATCGCCGCTTTCGCGGCGTGTTTATCAAAGGGGCGCGCATCCGTCCCCCTTAATACTCTGTCAGCCCTTGACGGCGCCTATCATAATACCCTTTACAAAATACCGCTGAACAAAGGGGTACAAAAACAGTATGGGCCCCGTGGTGATAATGACCAGCGCCATGCGCACCGCGTCGCTGGGGATGGATGCCAGCAGCTGCTGCACCTGGGGCGATGATTCCATGGTCTGCAAAAATTGAATGTTGGCAATAATGGTGCGCAGCAGCATCTGCAGCGGCTGCAGTTCGCTGCGCTCTATCAGCATCAGCCCCAGCCACCAGTCATTCCAGTAGCCCAGGGCGATAAACAGCGTTACCGTGGCCAGCACCGGGGTCGCCAGGCGCAGATAGATTTTGCGGAAAATCATGAAGTCCGAAGCGCCGTCGATCCTGGCGGATTCATACAGTTCCTCGGGTATGGACTGAAAATAGTTGCGGATCAGAAAAATGTACCAGGGGCTGGCCAGCATCGGTATGATCAGCGCCCAGATCACATCCTGCAAGCCCAGATAACGGACGCACACAATATACCAGGGCACCATGCCGCCGTTGAAAAGCATGGTGAACAGCACGTAAAAATTCAAAACCTTCCGGAATTTCATCTGCTTGCGCGCCAGCACGTATCCCATCATGCTGTTGAGTATCAGCGACAAAAATGTGCCTACCACAGTCACGAAAACCGTCACCTTGTAGCCGTTGATGATGGCCGCGGCATTCACGAACAGCGTTTCGTACGCGGCCAGCGTGGGCTCCCTGGGAATCAGCCGGAAGCCGTAGAGCGCCGCCTCGCCCCGGCTTGTCATGGAGCCGGAGACCACCATCAAAAAGGGATAAAGGCAGGCAAAAGCAAACAATCCCACAAACAGGTACACCAGTATAATTCCGGGCGACATCCGTCTCCTGTTTTCAAGGCCCGCTCCCAACCGGGTTGTGACCATACTTTCGCCTCCTTTCTAAAACAGCGCGGCGCTCTCATCAATGCGCCTCGCGGCCCAGTTGCTCAAAAGCACCAGCGTAAAGGAAACCGTTGACTGGAACAGCCCCACCGCCGTGGACATGCCCAAATCCCCCGTCTTGCGAAGCGTGCGGTAAATAAACGTATCGATAACGTCTGTGGAGGAGTAAATGGCCGGCATATCCCCCGTAACGTTGAAGAACAAACCGAAATCCGCGTTCATGATTCTGCCGATGGCAAGCAGCGTGAGTATGATGACCGTGGGGCGCAATAGGGGCAAGGAAATATAGCGTATCTGCTCCCACTTGGAAGCGCCGTCTATCTGCGCGGCCTCATAATACGAACTGTCGATGCCCGCGATGGTGGCCAGGTATACGACGGAGCTGTATCCCGCGCCTTTCCAGACATTCACCACCAGCAGTATGGCGGGCCAATACCCGGGCTCCATATAAAAGGCAATCCTCTCAAAGCCCATCGAAGTAAGCCAGCCGTTGATCACGCCGTTGTCATAGCCCAGCATGCCCGCTGCAAATATGCCCACCACCACTGTGGATATAAAGTAAGGCAAGAAGGTGAGGGACTGGGTGATCTTCTTGTATGTCCTGTGCCGTATCTCATTGAACATCAGCGCCAGCATCAGGGCAAAGACCGTTCCCACGGCAATGAACATCAAATTCAACAGCAGCGTGTTTTTGATGGCGTTCACCGCCGCCGAGTTGGCCCTGAACAAAATCTCAAAATTCCGAAACAGCGGATTCATCCACGGGCTGCCCAAAATTCCGTCCTTGATGCGGAAACGCTTAAACGCCATCAGCGTGCCGAACATGGGCATATAGTTGAACAGGAACAGAAGCGCGACAATCGGCAACGCCATGCAATACAACTGCCAACTGGATAAAACCTGGCGCAAAAACCTCCTGCCACGGGACTTCGCCTTCCTGAGCACTATTTCATCCGTGCCCACCATATGCACATTCCCCCGTCCAATTTATTATAACAAATACTAGCATAGGAATTTCGGGATGTCAATACAATTTATCTAAAATATTTGATTTAACGGATGCGTTTTGTGCTATAGATGCAAATTGTACTTCCCGCTTAATCCAGCCTGTTATGTCTACTTACATAATGTATGCATTTTTCGATGGAAAGCTTGCAAAGAAGGAAGGGGTTTGTTATAATAAACAAGAAAACCAGGGAAACAAATAACAGGCTCTGTCAAAGGAGAGATACATCATGCTTTCTGCAAAGCAGGGAAAAGGCACGTCCCAGACCACGCTGTACCAGGTAGTCGTTGACGACATCATGGAAAGCATTCAAGGCGGGTCTTTTTCATTTGATCACCCCATCTGCACGGAGAGCAAGCTGATGGAAAAATACGGCATCAGCCGGATTACCGCGCGCCGGGCCATGACGGAGCTGGAGAACAAGGGCATCCTCTACCGCAAGCGCGGCGTGGGCAGCTTCGTCTCCAGGGATATATATCAAAAGGAAGCCCAGCCCCAGGCGGTAAGCAGCCTGTTCGCCTTCATCTTTCCCTTCAACATCAGCCGCACCGGGCTGACCTCCGCCTTCCAGGCTGCCAACCACCTGCTCACAGGCCAGGGCTGCTACGCCTCCATTTATATCACAGAGGACGATCCTCCCTCCCGCGGCCGCATCATACTGAACCAGCTGGCGAACATGCACGTGGCCGGCGTGGCCTATTATCCCAAAACATCCGATATACACATCAATACGCTGAACCAGCTCGTATTCTCCGGCAAGCCCGTAGTCATCATGGATATTCCCAGCAACTGCCCCTACATCAGCTCCGTCACCAGCGACAATCTGGGCGGGGCGACGCAGCTGATGGAGCATTTGATCGCCCTGGGCCACAGGCGGATCGCCTATATGTCCGGCGTGGGGCCGGAGGAGCGGCGTACCGTGTGCGACCGCGTGGCCGGGTATGTATTGGCCCATGAAAAGGCCGGGCTTCCGCTCAAAAGCGAATACATCGTCACCGATATGGTGGAAAGCCTGCGCCAGGGCAGCACCGCCGGCGATCCCGGTGTCCTGGGCGAGCGGATCAAGGCGCTCATGAGCCAGGGCGTCACCGCCATCATGGCCGAGCATGACGAGCTGGCGTTTCAGATTCTAATGGTCTGCAAGGATTTGAACATCAGCATCCCCAGGGACCTTAGCGTATGCGGCTTTGACGATTCCGAATGGGCCCATATGCTGCCGGGGGCCATTACCACCGTCCGGCAGGACCAGGAGATGATAGGCAGGCATGTGGCCGAGCTGCTCCTGGGCCATATGGGCAACCCCGTCAAGCCCGCGCAGAACATCATCGTTCCCACAAAGCTCATGGTGGGCACAACCACCGGGGAATGCGCCAAAAACGGAAAGTAGCAAAACGGAGGCCGCCGGGCACAATAGCAAAGCCACCCAGCCCGGCGGCCTTCCGTTTGCCATATTTAATCCCAAGGGAAAGCACATGAAAAAGGAGAAAATCGATGCTTGCGCAAAAGAGTGTGGCACAAACGCTGGTAAAGCTGAAGCGGCTGGAATCCACCCTGGAGCAGCGCCTGTTTCAAAATGTGGATGAGATTCCCGTCAGATTCCTGCAAACCGCGGTCCCCTTAAACCAAATCCCTGATGAAAGCAGTTTCGGCCCGCTTCCGGAAAACGGCCGCTGGGGCGGCGAATCCCAATACGGCTGGTTCCGGGGTTCCTTTACGGTTCCATCCCAGCTTCAGGGAAAGGATTTGTTTCTCTACCCCCATATCGGCGGCTACGAGGCAACGCTGTGGGTGAACGGGGCTATCCACAGCAACTATGCCCAAAAAGCATTGGTGGGCAGCCATGGCAACCATTACTGCAACCGCTTTGTCACAAACGCCGTACCGGGGCAGCGGGTGGATATCGCCCTGGAATACTACGCCTTTCATGACATGCCCGGCACCGCCCCGCTGACCAACGAATCCCTTACGGATTACACCTACCCCATTGGCCCTGTCAGCGTATGCCTGCGGGACGATGCCCTGATGGAATACCTGTTCGACCTGCGCACGCTTACAACCCTTGCGCAGGCGCTGGGGGAGGACAGCTTCCGCCGGGCGGATATACTGTACACGCTGACCAAGGTGCACAGCCTGCTTTATTACGACCCGGACAAGGCATCCCCGGCGGATTTCCGAAACGGCCTTATCAAAACGCACCCGCTTATAAAGGAGCAGCTTAAAAAGAAAAACGGCCCCACCGCCCCCTATGTGGGTTTGGTAGGGCATAGCCATATGGATACAGCCTGGCTGTGGCCCATGTCGGAAACGGTGAAAAAGTGCGCCCGCACCTATGCCAACCAAATGAACCTGATGGATGAATACGAAGAGTATACCTTTGTCCAGTCCTCCGCCTTCCACAGCGATTGGATACGCGTGCATTACCCAGAGCTTTTTGCCCGCATACAGGACCGGGTGCGGGAAGGCCGCTACGAGCCCAATGGCGGCGTGTGGGTGGAGTGCGACTGCAACCTGACCGGCGGCGAATACCTTTTGCGCCAGTTTTTATGGGGGCAGCGGTTCACCATGAAATATTTCCGGTACAGGGCCGACGCTTTCTGGCTGCCGGACACCTTCGGCTACAGCTATGCCATCCCCCAAATCATGATGGGCTGCGGCGTCAAGTATTTTCTGACCAC
>JAEWNM010000161.1 GCA_023392755.1 Bacillota bacterium | reverse complement strand
GCGCATGTTGGCCGGCAGTGCAATACGCATTGGTCAAAATGTCCGGCTGGACGCATGTTTCCCGCAAAAGCCAGGTTCAATCCCGGCAAAGTCAAAGCATGGGTTTTATTCCTTTTATGCAGGCTGCCGCGCGATAAAGCCAGTCGCGACCAAAAAAATTGCGGGCCGGGAACAAAGGGCGCCCAATAAACGTCGTATGGTTGGATAAGCGGACAAGCCGCACGGGAAAAGCCTTGATTTGACAGCTTTCCCCCAGAAAAGTGCTTGCCAAGCTATCTATGATTCTATACAATAATGGTTGGAGCGAAGGGCACCCAGGCGATGCCCCGAGCAAGGAGGGAAGGCTGCCATGAGAACGGGGAACAAACGCAAAGCGGCGTTGGTGGCGCTGCTTTTGGCAACGGCTCTGCTGCTGTCAAGCTGCTACATGTCGTCCAATGATATTACGGGCGATGAGGATGCCCTTACCGTGGGCAGCGACAACGTGCCCTTTGCAAGCATTGGCATGACGAACACGCCCACGCCCTCCCCCACGCCTACGCCCACATCAAACGGCGGCGTAAGCCAGCTGCCTGGCAACTGGGGCGAGGTGTTTACCGATCCGCCCACGGCCACGCCCGGCCAGAATCAAAATCAGAACCAGAGCCCCACATCGCCCCCTGTGCCTACCACGCCGCCCAAAACCGCCACGCCCAAGCCGCAGCAGGATGACGGCGTGCTGCGCTCCGGTTCATCAGGCGATTCCGTGTGGCAGCTTCAGGAAAAGCTCAAGGAGCTGGGATACTATACGGGAACGGTGGACGGCGATTACGGCAGCGGCACGACCAACGCGGTGAAGGCCTTTCAGGAAGTGAACAAGCTGTATTCCGACGGCATCGCCGGTAAGCAAACCCAGGATGCGCTGTACAGCTATTACGCCATACCCAAGCCGAAAAATTCCGGTTCCAGTTCCAGCTCGGGTTCCTCCAACAGCACGCCAAAGCGCACCAGCACCCCCAAGCCCACCGCCACCCCGAACCTGAGCAAAGCCCGCTACCTGAAGGTGGGCATGTCGGGCAGCGATGTGCGGCAGGTGCAGAACCGTTTGATCTCACTGGGGTATCTGTCCGGCAGCGCCGACGGCGATTTCGGCGGGGCCACGGAGACGGCGGTAAAGGCGTTTCAAAAGAAAGCAAAGATATGGGATGACGGCATCGCCGGTCCCGACACGCAGGAAAAGCTGTTTGCCTCCAACGCCCCCAAGGCCGGCAGCGTGGCCGCCGCCGTGGGCGTGTCCCTGAAAGAGGGCATGGATGGCGATGAGGTGCGCGCGCTTCAAAAGCGGCTGATTACGCTGGGCTATTTGAAGGGCACCGCCGACGGCGATTTCGGCACGGCCACCAAGACGGCCGTTACGGCCTTTCAGCAAAATAACGGCCTGAAGGCCGACGGCATCGCGGGCACGGCCACGCAGAACAAGCTGTACGCAGGCGACGCGGTTCCCGCAAGCGGCTCCTCCGGCGGGAACAGCACCGTGCCGCCCTCCTCCGGCAACGGTACGTATACCACGCTTAGGGACGGGGATTCCGGCGACAATGTGCGCAGGCTTCAGGAGAAGCTGAAGGAGCTGGGGTATTACACCGGCACAGTGGATGGCAAATACGGCTCCGGCACGGTGACCGCGGTGCTGTCCTTCCAATCCATGAGCGGGCTGACGGCGGACGGCGTGGCCGGCCCCGCCACCCAGCAGCGGCTGTACGGCGACAGCTCCAGCAGCAACAGGATTCCGGGCTCGCTGAAGCTGTATGACGAGGGGACCAACGTGCGGGATGTGCAATACGCGCTGTATGAGCTGGGGTACTATCAGGACACCATCAGCGGCATCTACAGCGACAGCACCTTCAACGCGATACGGGAATTTCAGATGATCAACGGGATAACGGTGGACGGGGTGGCAGGCAATGCCACCCTGAACCTCCTTTTCTCCATTTTCGCCAAGCCCGTCACCGCGCCCACAGGCGAGTATGAAACGCTCATGCTGGGCAGCGAGGGCGACAGCGTCGTGCTCCTGCAGGCCGCGCTGGCCGATTTGGGCTATATGGAAGGCAACGTCACCGGCGTGTTTGACGACGCGACATTCAGCGCGCTGAAAACCTTTCAGCAGTACAACGGCCTGACGGTGGACGGTATCGCGGGGGCCACAACGCAGGAAAAGCTGTACAGCGACGCGGCGGTCATCAACCCTTTGCGGCCGTAGAGGAAAAAAATGAAAACAACAAAATAAAAGCAGTTCCCCGATGGCGCGGCGCACGGGGGATGCTTTTTTTGTATCGGTATATTGCGCGATAAGATGCGATTATGCCTTGAAACGGCATTATCCCTGCACGGCTTCGCTTCTAACATCCCCCGGCTTGGGCTTTCTGGCAAGCAGCGGCAGCAGCGACTGGGCCGTTACCGCCGCCACCACCAGCACAAAGCCTGTCAGCGCCAGGGGGCCCGGCGCTTCCCCCTTGAGAAGAAACACCCAGACCGGGTTCATAATGGGCTCCATCGTCAGTATGATGGAGGCCGTCACAGGCTCCGCCCTTTTGATGCCCTTGGCAAAGAGTATGTTGGCCAGGCTGTACTGCACAAGCCCAAGGGCCAGCATGGCACCCACGCTCTCCCAGGTCAGGGCCATCTTTTCATCGGCCAGCAAAAAGGGCAGGCAGCAGACAAAGCTCAGGCCGCAGCCAATGATCTGCCCATCCTCCGGCTGCGTTTTTTCCATGCGGTTGATAAGGATCAGCGCGGCAAAGGTAAAGCCCGATATCAGCGCAAGTATGTCGCCCAGCGTGCCGCTGCCCCCCAGCTCGTCGCAAAACGCCAGCAGGCAGCCAATAAATACAACAGCCGTCAGCAATATTTCCATGGCGGTGGGCCGGCGCTTTTGCACCACCGCCGTATAGATCAGTATCAATATGGGGGCAATGTACTGCAGCACAATGGCGTTGGCCGCCGTGGTGAGCTTGTTGGCGGCCATGAACAGCGTGCCGGTTAAAAACAACGCCAACCCCGCCGCGATGTTGTGCCGGGTGAAGCGCACCTTCGCACAGCCGCCCTTTCCGCCGCGCGCAAAGCGCAGGGCCAGCAATACCAGCGAGCATATCAGACCCCGGATGGAGGCAATGGAAAAGCTGCTCCAGGGGATGAGCTTGACCAATATGCCCGCGGTGCTCCACAAAAGCGCCGTGGACAGGATCAACAGGCTGCCCGTCAGGGACGATTGCTTTTTCATGACCGTTTCCCCAATTCCTTGCAATTCCAGGCTGACGCAGATCATGATATCAAATGCGTTCATGGGGTGCAAGGGGAAACCCCCTGTAAAATGAATTTTGTTTTAGCGGCTTGCATGTTTATTCAGGGGGGATGGCGTTTCCTCCCGCCATTGGTCCAAGGGGCCTTTTTTCATTAGAATTTGCTAATG
>JAEWNM010000088.1 GCA_023392755.1 Bacillota bacterium | reverse complement strand
AAATGGCAGGATTGGTCGGGCCGCTGGATTTACGGGGATGTGATCAGAAGGTATATCGCCGCCGCCAGGGCACGCGGCATGGCAAACATGGCCTACAACATGATCTACGGCGCCAACAAGACCTATTTGCGGGACGGAAGCGGCGTAGACCCCGCCTGGCGGCTGGTGAAGGCAAACGGACAGGACTTTGCCGTAACCATGAGCGAAAGCCTGGGCGATACCGGTATACTGCAATTTTTCAATATTCTCAATGAAGGCTGGCAGAGATACATCATACGGGCGGAAAAGGAAGCGCTGGACGCTTTGGGGTTTGACGGCTGGCACGGGGACACCATGGGCGAGTACGGCTTGATGCAGACGGCGGGGGGCAAACCGCTGGGACTGGATGAAAGCGGCCACCCCGTTCATTACGTAAAGGACGGCTACACCGTGTTTTTGAACCGCGCCAAGGCGGCGCTTGGGGACAAATACCTGGATTTCAACCCTGTCGGGACGCAGGGTATTGAAAAGGTGAACGCAAGCCGTGTGGATGTGCTGTACGCCGAGTTCTGGCCCTGGGAAAAAAACCGCTGGGGACAGCATTGCGACACCTACAGCGCCATACAGCGGGAGATTTTCGCGGCGGCCAGGGAAAGCGGAGGAAAATCGCTGGTGGTGGCCGGCTATATCAACTACAAGGCTCCGGGAGCGGCCTTCAACCCCGCCGCGGTGCTTTTGATGGACGCGGTGGTGTTTTCCTCCGGCGGGGCGCGCATCGAGCTGGGCGACGGCGGGAGCATGCTCTCCAACGAATATTTCCCCGGTGACAGGGCGATGGCCATGGGGGAGGAGCTGCAAAAAAAGGTGCGCCGGATGTACAGCTTTATTACCGCCTATGAAAACCTTTTGCGGGGCGGGCCGCGGCCTGTTGGCCGACATATCGCGCTTCAGGGTGTTCGCCAGTCTACGAACGGCGAGGGCGATACGGTATGGGCCTTTGCCACGGCGGGCGGCGGGTATGAGGTATTGCACCTTATCAACCTGACCGGAACGGATGAACTGTGGCGGGACGACAGCCAGACAAAGCCCGTGCCAGCGCCCGTAAGCTTTATCCCGGCCCGTTACTATACGGAATCGAAGGTGGAGGGGGTTTTCATGGCATCGCCCGACGGGGAGGACATATCCCCCAGGGAGCTGGCCCATGAAACCGGGTCGGACGATATGGGCCGGTTTATCGCCTTTACGGTACCCTCGCTTGCCTATTGGGACATGGTATTTATGCGCATGGCGCATGAGTAATAGAAAGGAGATTTCCCATGAAAAAGCTGGTTGGCCTGCTGTTGGTACTGATGATGGTCACGGCCTTCACCTCCGCCCTTTCGGAGGAAAAGACGAGGATCGTATTCTGGCATACCTATGGCGACACGGAAACCCCCTTCCTGGAGGAGGAGATCATACCCATGTTCGAAGCCGCCCACCCGGACATTGAGGTGGAAAACGTGCGCCAGGACCTGGGCCAATTCAATCAGATGCTGGTGGCAGCCTTCGGCACAGGCAACGTGCCGGACGTGGCGCGGGTGGACATCACGCAAACGAGCGCCTACGCCAAGCTGGGCGGCATCGTGCCCTTAAATGACATGCCCGGGTTTGACAAGCTCAAGGACGCGGTGCTGGATGGGCCATTGTCCACCAACCTGTACGGCGGCCAGTACTACGGCCTGCCGCTGAACACCGACTGCAAGGCCGCCGTCATGAACATGAACACCATGGCCGAGCTGGGCTTCACGGAGCCTCCCGCCACCATGGAGGAGTTCATAGCCGCCAGCCTGGAGAAAAGGCCGGGCAGCCCGACCCTTAACGTTTCCTCTGTTGGCGACTGGGATATGTACCCCTACTTCTGGCTGTTCGGCGGCGTTTTAACGGACGAGGGCTTCACAAAGGCCTCCGGTTATCTTGACAGCGAGCAGAGCGTGAAGGCCATGGAAAAGATCAGGGAAATCCATGATTCCGGCGTATTTACCATACGGGGAATAGACGGGACGCCGGACGCCTGGGACGGCATCAACGCCGATTACGCCATGTTCTTTGAGGGGCCCTGGTACCCCTTCAGCCAAGAGAAGAACATACTGCCGGCACTGATACCAACCTATGAAGGGCAAAGCGCCACCATTGTGGGCGGCCAGAACATTGTGCTCTTCACCGGCAGCCAGAAGCAGGAGGCGGCATGGGAGTTTACCCAATTCATGCTAACGGAGGAAGTGCAGCTCAAGCTTCTCACCGTGGGCGTCATCCCCACCCTCAAATCCTGCGTGGAGTCTGAACAGGTCAAGTCCGATCCCAAGTGGAGCGTTTACATGAAGCAGCTTGAAAGTGCCAGAAGCCGTATTCCCACACCCCAGAACACCACGGTGGTCCAGCACTGGAGCGACGCCATGAACATGATCTTCCTGGAGGGAGCAGATATACAGCAGGCGCTTTCGGAAGCTGCCGCCCTCATTGATGAGGAACTGGCCAAGTAGCACAGCGTAGGACGGGCGCGCCCGGCGGACCAATACCCCAGCCCTTGCCCCCCTTTTGGGGCTGTCGCGCCAAGGTCGCATTTTGCATAAGGGTGTTCAAAAAAGGATTTCGCGTCTTTTGACGCGACCAAAGGGCTTTCCGGTCGCCCTTTGGAAACCTTCGGACGCCATCTCCTGAATAGTTTTACACTTATGCGACCAGCACGACGGCCCCAGGGATCGCAAAAAGAGGCAGGCGACGGTTCGCACCGCCCCTGTAAGCCGTTCCCGCAAGGGGAAGCCTCGGCCGCCCTTCATACGCATTTTTTGCGGATGCCCCCGGAAAGGAGAAGAACATGGGTCAAACCGTTCAGATAGCGGCCATCCAAAGGAAGCAGCGGCGGCAAACCACTCGCGCACGGCTTCGCAGCCTGCTTCCGGCCGCGCCCTTTGTACTGCCGGGGCTTGTCCTGGCGTGCGCTTTTCTCATCTACCCCATGCTGTTCAACATACGCATCAGCTTTTCCGATTACCAGATCGTCAAGCGGACCATGACGTTTATTGGGCTGGACAACTATATTGCCCTGTTCACCGAGGCACAGGGCAGGCTGTTTGTGGCCATACGCAACAATTTTTTGTATGCCTTCATCACCACGCCCTTCACATTGCTGTTCGGGCTGGTCTTTGCCGTGCTGGTGAACAGCCTTCGCAGGGCGCGCCTCGTCTTCCGCACCCTCTTTTATCTGCCGGTGATTACAAGCTGGGTCATTGTGGGCCTTGTATTCGCGTACATGTTCGACTCCGGGCAGCGGGGCCTTGTCAACCATCTGCTGGTGGATGTGTTCCACCTCATGGACAGCTACGTGCCCTGGCTGCAGAAGACATGGCCGGGCAATACGGCCATATGGGTCATGGGCATCTGGAAAAACACCGGCTGGGCCATGATTATATACCTGGCAGGGCTTCAAACTGTTCCATCGGAGCTGTATGAGGCCGCCGGGATGGAGGGCGCGGGCGCGGTGGCAAAGTTTCGGTACATTACCGTGCCGCTTTTGAAAAGCACCACGTTCTATGTCATGGTGAACCTGCTCATTGGCGCGTTCAACGTGTTTTTGCAGGTTCTGCTTTTGACCAACGGCAACCCAAGGGGCACCACCTCCGTGCTGCAATACCTGCTCTACGACAAATCCTTCAACCTTTTCGCGTTTGGCCAGGGGGCGGCCATCGGCCTGATTACATCCCTGCTGGTGCTATTAACGACACTTTTGCTCAACCGGGTGTTCCGTACGGAAGGGGGCAGGGCGTCATGAAAAAATCCCGTCTGCCCAGGCTGCTTTTTTGGCTGCTTTTGTTATCCTGCGCCGCGGTTTTCGTGCTGCCCTACCTGTTCATGATTACCAACTCCTTTGAGGAGTTCAGCTATATGCTGCCCAGCCCGCCCAAGCTTTTCCCCTCCCGTTTGAATTTCTCGGCCTACGGGCACGTGCTCACCCAATCCAACCTTCCCCAGGCGGCTTTGAACAGCACGGTCATCACCGTCTGCACCATGGTTTTTGTGGTCCTGATCTCCTCCCTGTCCGCCTATGGGTTTGCCCGCATTGACTTTTTCGGGCGGGAGGCGCTTTTCCGCATCTATCTGTTCACGCTGATGATACCGGGCTTTTTGAGCATCATCCCCCAGGTGCTTGTTTTGCAGGGGATCAGCCTGCCATGGATGAGTGGCGGAAACGGCTTGATGGGCACCAGATCGGGGCTGATTCTGCTGTATGTGGGCACCGGCGTGTGCGGCAATACCTTCTTTTTGCGGGGGCATTTCGCGTCGCTGCCCAAGGAGCTGGAGGAATCGGTGCGCATCGACGGCGGCGGGCACTTCAGCACCTTTTTCAAGGTGCTGCTGCCCCTGGCGCTGCCGGCCATAGGCACCCTGGCCATCTTCTGCTTTCAGGGCACGTGGGAGGAGTTTTTTACCGCCAAGGTGGTGCTGGGCGGCGTGCAGCAGTATGTGACGCTGCCGCTGATGATACAAACGCTGCGCGGCCAGCACGCCACACGGTGGGAATGGATCTTCGCCGCCTCGATCATGGTTCAGATTCCCATATTGATCCTGTTTGTGGCCTTTCAAAAGAAATTCGTCGTATCCGGCCTTACCGAAGGCTCCGTGAAGGCGTAGGAAGGATATCCAGGATAGAACATGAAAGAAAAATACCAGGCCACAGGCAACGAGTACCTATCCCTGCCCACGCTAAGGGAGAGCGACGGAGCGGTGGAAGGGCTGACCTTTTTGCACATGGGCGCCAAGGGGATGCTGGAGCTTCGCGGCCTTGAAAGCACGCCGCTCCTGCGCCCCACCGTTACAGTGGACGGGCGCGAAACGGCCCTTGAGAGCCTGCGCTGGGAACGGGACCGCTGTTGGATACCAACGTTTTGCGCCAAAGCTGGCGTATGCACGGTGACGGGCACGGTGCTGTTCCCCTTGAACGAGCGGGCCTTTTTTTACAGGCTGAAGGTGCGAAACAACGGCCAAAGCCCCGTCCGCTGCGGCGCGGGCCTTGCAGGCTGCTGGGCCCAGACGCTGCACGTGGTAAATGAATCAAAGCCCGTGGGCGGGCAGACATATTTGCTTGAAAGCAACTGGAACCACCATTTTGTAATGGAAATGCGCGCAGGCCTGCCGCTGTTTGCCTGGGCGCCCATTTTTGAGGACGCGGTGAAGGAGCGCAGCGGACAGGCGGCGGACGGAACCATTGAATTTGCGCTGGAACGGGAATGGGAGCTTGAGCCTTGCGAGGAGGCGGCGGTTGACTTCATTTTCGGCCTGGGGCATGAGGAGGTGGCGGCCTCCACCAGCGCCAAGGAGCTTATGCGCCGCGGCTTTGACCAAATGCTGAAGGAAACGCGCGCATGGCTTGCAAGGCGGGAAAGGCAACTTGCAGACAAAAAGCTGAAGGAAATACTGAACACGAACATGTTCTTCAGCTTTTTCTTCGCCTCCGGCAGGACGCTGGACACGGAGGAATTTGTTTTGATGACCTCCCGCAGCCCCAGATACTACGTTTCCTGCGCCTACTGGGACAGAGACAGCCTTTTATGGTGCTTTCCCGCCATTTTGATGGCGGACAGGGAGTATGCCAGGGAGGTACTGAAATACGTATTCACAAGGCAGATGCGCAACGCGGGCATACACAGCCGGTTTATAGACGGCACCGTTCTGGAGCCGGGGTTTGAGCTGGATGAGCTGTGCGCGCCTTTGATCGCCCTGGAAAAATACGTTCACATCACAGGGGATGACGCCTTTTTGCGGAAAGCGTACATACAGGATGGCATTTGGCATATACTGCGTGTTTTAAGCACAAAGAAGCATGCGGAGCTGGAGCTGTACGAAACATTCCTGCAGCCCACGGACGATATGCACGTATACCCTTACCTCACCTATGACAACGTTCTGGTGTGGCGGGTGCTAACGGACATGTCGAAGCGGCTTTCCCGCCCGGATTTGGGCGAGCGGGCCAGGCGCATGCGGGAAGATATACTGCGGTATTTCATCAAGGAGCGGGATGGGAAGCGGTTCTTTTGCTGGTCGGCCGATTTGAACGGACGGTATGACGTGTATGACGAGCCGCCGGGGAGCTTGCTGCTGCTGCCCTACTACGGCTTTTGCGAGCCTTATGACCCTGTATATGTGAATACCTCCGCCATGATAAGGGACCCCGCCTACCGCTATTCCTTCGCGGGGAAGCCTATCGCGGAAATCGGCTGCGCCCACGCGCCGCACCCCTGGGTGCTGTCCATTGCCAACAGCCTGCTGTGCGGCCACAGGGAAACGGCCAAGGAGCACCTTCTGCGCACCCCAATGGACAACGGCTTCGCCTGCGAAAGCGTGCACGAGGAAACGGGCGAATGCGCAACCAGGGAGGCCTTTGCCACCTGTGCGGGCTTTTTGGCCTACGCGCTGGATACAGCGTTCGGGAAGGATGCAAGATAGAAAATAAATAGGATTTTGGGATGGGACAGGGGCTGTCGTGCCAAGGCCGCATTTTGTATAATGCTATTCAAGAAGAAGGATATCGCGTCTCCTGACGCGACCAAAGGGCTTTCCGGTCGCCCTTTGGAAACCTTCGGGCGCCTTCATCTTGAATTGTTATACAACTATGCGGCCAGCGCGACAGCCCGCTTGTTTTCCGCCTGCCCCGCCCGTCACCTTATGTTGTGCAGCGCGTACTGCTTGGGGGTGATGCCCACCATGCGGGTAAAGAGGGTGACGAAGTTGGTATAATCGTTGAAGCCGCTCTGCTCGCAGGCTTCCGCGACAGACAGGCCCGCGCCCAGGCGGGCCTTGGCGATGGAAATGCGCCGGGCCGTAATGTATTTGTTGATGGTGGTGCCCGTTTCCGCCTTGAAAATGCGGCAGATATAGGCCTGGCTCAAAAACATGCTGTCCGCCAGCATGGAAAGGGTAATCCGCTCGCCGATGCGGGCATTGATGCATTCTACGATTTTTTCGACTACTGGGTGGTGCTGGTAATCGGCGGCCTTTTCCTCCCCCGCGCCGTACAGCCGGCTTACCAGCACCATCAATTCGGTAAAGATGGCGTTTTCCATCAGGTCGGCGCCGTATCCCTTTACCTCCGTAAGCTTATGGATCAGATACAGGAAGCGGCTTTGCGCCTCCTGCGGAAGATGCAGCTTGCAGCCGGGGCGGTCCGCCCTGCGCGTAAAGCAGTCGGTTAAATCCGTCTCACCGCTGGACAAGGATTTCAGATAATCCGGATGGATGGACAGCACGATTCGCTCGTGCCTGTCATCATCCGCCCGGGAAACGCAGTGGCTTTCGTAATTGTTGATGATGAACAGGTCGCCCGGGTTAACGGGGTAGCAGGTGTTGTCAATTAGAAACTGCTTGCCCCCGGAAATGGAGTAATACATTTCAAAGCAATCATGGATATGCATGGCCATCGTCTTTTCTTCCTGCAAAAGGTGCGCAATGGCGAACCTTCGGCTCTTCAGGCATTTATCAATGGCCTCGTGGCAGGAATACATTTCTTTCATACTATCCCCTCTTGCAAAGATTATATCAGATACCCAAGATTCGCGGCAATATATACAAGGATTTTCGCATTATTAAATGGTATAATAGACTTAAAATGAGGAACCATCCGACAAACGAAGGAGGAAAAGCCATGGATATCCGTTATTCAGCCAATCAGCGGGATTTCAAGCGCTACACCACCGAGGAGATGCGCAGAGAATTTCTGATTGAAACGCTATTTGTGCAGGATGCCGTAACCGCCGTATACAGCCATGTAGACAGAATGGTGACCCTGGGCGTGATGCCTGTATCGGAAAAGGTGCCCATCAACAAGGGCATTGACGTGTGGAAGCGGTTTGGAACAAGCTTTTTCCTGGAGCGCCGGGAGATGGGGCTTTTCAACCTGGGCGGAAAAGGCGCAGTCACGGTGGACGGCACCGTGTATGAGCTTGGCTACAAGGATTGCCTGTATATCAAAAGGGGCGCCAAAGAGGTTTTCTTTGAATCCTTTGAAGGCGGAAACCCCGCCAAGTACTATATGGTCAGCGCTCCGGCCCACACATCCTATGAGACCAGGCGCATCACCATCGCGGAGGCGGCAAAAAAGCCCATGGGCAGCCTGGAGACAAGCAACAAGCGGGTGATTAACCAGTTCATACACCCCGATGTGCTGGAAACGTGCCAGCTTTGCATGGGCCTGACCACCCTGGAGCCCGGCAGCGTTTGGAACACCATGCCCGTGCACACCCATGAGCGCCGCATGGAGGTATATTTCTATTTTGAAATCCCCAAGGACAACGTGGTTTTCCACCTGATGGGCGAAGGCAGTGAAACCCGCCATATCGTGATTCAGAACGAGCAGGCGGTAATCAGCCCCTCCTGGAGCATTCACGCCGGGGCCGGCACAGCCAACTATTCCTTCATCTGGGCCATGGGCGGGGAAAACGTGGCATTCAGTGACATGGACGCGATTGCAACCACCGACCTGCGCTAAGGAGGATTACCATGAGCTTGCATATGTTTGACCTGACCGGAAAGGTTGCGTTGGTCACAGGCGGTTCCTACGGCATAGGCTACGCCATTGCCAGCGGCCTTGCCGCCTGCGGCGCCGCCATCACCTTCAATGATATCAATCAGGACCTGGTGGACAAGGGACTGGAGGCCTACAAGGCCGAGGGCATCACCGCCCACGGCTATGTATGCGACGTAACCGACGAGAATGCGGTGACGGAACTGGTTGCCAGAATTGAAAAGGAAGTGGGCGTCATTGACATCCTGGTAAACAACGCCGGGATTATAAAGCGCATCCCCATGACTGAAATGTCGGCGGCCGACTTTCGCCAGGTAATCGACGTGGACCTGAACGCCCCCTTCATATGCGCCAAGGCGGTGATCCCCGCCATGATCAAAAAGGGCGGCGGAAAGATAATCAACATCTGCTCGATGATGTCGGAGCTGGGCCGGGAGACGGTATCGGCTTACGCCGCGGCCAAGGGCGGCCTAAAAATGCTGACAAGGAATATCGCCAGCGAGTATGGGCAATTCAACATACAATGCAACGGCCTGGGGCCGGGGTATATTGAAACGCCTCAAACCGCGCCGCTGCGCACGCCGGAGCACCCATTCAACAAGTTCATACTGTCCAAGACGCCGGCCAACCGCTGGGGCAGGACGGATGACCTGACCGGCCCGGCGGTATTCCTGGCCTCCCCCGCCTCCGACTTTGTGAACGGGCACATCCTGTATGTGGACGGCGGTATACTGGCCTATATCGGAAAGCAGCCGTAACGGCGAATGGCGGGGGCATGCCCCCGCCGCAGTGTATCAACAAAGTGGCTGTCGCCACTTTGTTGAGTTTTTCCCTCGCTGCACTGCAAAATGGCGTTGCCATTTTGCGGCCGTTTGCTCGGGCAAGGAGAGAATTTCTTCGAAATTCTTGCGCAA
>JAEWNM010000056.1 GCA_023392755.1 Bacillota bacterium | reverse complement strand
CCACCGCACATGTCGCTGGTTTGCGATCTAGGATCGGAGGGCTACGGCCCTCCGATACCTCCCTGGCTTTTTGATGGTCTGAGGCAGGGGCGTTGTGGCCCCTGCCTTATTGTGCTTCCACGTGGGAAGCGCACAAGGAAATCGCGCAAATCCGTGAAAATGATGAAATCATTCTCCCGAAAGGGGCGAATCCCTTATTTGTCATTCAGGGCGGCCACACCGGGCAGCTCCCTGCCCTCCAGGTATTCCAGGGAAGCGCCGCCGCCGGTGGATACATGGGTCATCTTGTGGGCGAAGCCCATCTGTTCCACGGCCGCCGCGCTGTCGCCGCCGCCGATAATGGTCACGCCGCCGCACTCGGCCATGGCCTTGGCTATAGCCCTTGTTCCGGTGGCAAAATTCTCGAACTCGAACACGCCTACGGGACCGTTCCAGATAATGGTCTTGGCCTGGGCGATTTCGTTGGCGAATATCACCTGGGTCTTGGGCCCGATATCAAGGCCTTCAAAGCCGTCGGGGATTTCCTTGGAATGCACGGTGATACGCAGCGCATCGTTGGAGAAGCTGTCGCCGGCCTCGTTGTCCACAGGCAGCAGGAGCTTGACGCCCTTTTGCTTCGCCTTTTCCATCAGTTCGCGGGCCAGCTCGACCTTGTCGGCCTCCAGCAGGGACTTGCCGATATGTCCGCCCAGCGCCTTTTGAAAGGTGTAGGACATCCCGCCGCCGATGATCAATACATCCACCTTATCCAGCAGGTTATTGATGACGCCGATCTTGTCGGATACTTTCGCGCCGCCAAGGATGGCCACAAAGGGGCGCTCCGGGTTTTCCAGAGCCTTACCCATGACGCTGAGCTCCTTGCCGATCAGGTAACCGGCCACGGCGGGCAGGTAATGCGCCACGCCCTCGGTGGAGGCATGGGCACGGTGGGCGGTGCCAAAGGCATCGTTCACATAAATTTCCGCCAGGGAAGCCAGCGATTTTGCAAACTCGGGATCGTTTTTCTCCTCTTCCTTGTGAAAGCGGACGTTTTCCAGGATCATGGCGTCGCCGTCCTTGAGGCCGGCCGCCAGCTCCTTCGCGGAGGGGCCGATGACATCCGCCGCCAGCTTAACCTCCTTGCCAAGAAGCTGGCTCAGGCGGTCCGCCACGGGCTTTAAGGAGTATTTCATGTCGAAGCCGCCCTTAGGCCGGCCCAGGTGGGAGCAAAGGATGACCCGGGCACCGTGCTGCATCAGGTATTTGATAGTGGGCAACGCGCCGCGGATGCGTGTCTCGTCGGTGATGATGTTGTTATCATCCAAGGGAACATTAAAGTCGCAGCGGACGAGCACCGACTTTCCGGAGACCTGGATGTCCTCAATGGTCTTCTTTGACATGGTACACACTCCTTATGCAATAAATTTTTCGGATGCGTTATTGTATTGCCACCCCGGCAAGGGTTTGCAATCGTTAGGATAACAGCTCGATGATTTTCCTGGCGGCCCCTTCGTCGGTGACCAGCATTTCGTGACGGTAATGGCGCAGTACGGCAACCATGGCCTCCGCCTTTTTTTCGCCGGCAGCCACCGCGATCATCAGGCAATTGGGCTTTAAACGGCCCAGGTCCACCCCTACGCTGGACGCGGTATAAAGGCAACTGCCCTCCCGGTCGAAATAATACCCAAAAGCTTCCGCCACCGCGCCCTCCGCCAAAAGCTTGCGCGTGAGGCTTACCGACAGATGCCGGTGCTTGGCCATTTCATCGGCCCGGCCAATGCCGTGGAGAATCACGTCCGCCCGCAAAAGAAGGTCAATGGCCTCCCGCACCTCCGGCAGCTTGCGCATTTCCTGCATGGCTGCCGCATCCATGTGGTCGGGCAGGTGCATAAGCCGGTGATGGCCGCCCAGCTTGCGGGCGATCTCCGCCGCCAGGGTGTTGGCCTGTGTTTCCACGGTTCGGCCCATGCCGCCGCGGGCGGGAACCACCATTACGTTCATGGGCGATGAGGGCGGCATATTCCTTGCCACCTCGGCCATGGTTCCGCCTCCGGTAACGGCCAGCGTATCGCCGCTTTGCAAAAGGCCACGAAGCCGGTGGGCAGCCATCCGCCCCACATCGTGAAGCACATGGGGCTCCTCATCGGCATTCCCCGCCGCCACAAAGACTCTGGGCACATTCAAAAGCCCCGATAAAGCAGTCTCCAGGGCGGTCAAGCCCTTCATAGCCCGGCTGAACTCCCTGGCTGCGGGCAAAACCGCCTCCGCCGCCGGGGTAAGCGCCATCCCAGCCGCGTCAAGATCGATAAAGCCCTCCTCCTTGAGCACCGTGGCCACCGTGCGTATCTCCCGCTCCTTAAGGTTCAGGCGAACGGCCAGTTGCCTGCGGCCCACCGGCTGGAGGACGGCAATACGTTCCAGCACCAGCGCCCTAAGGCCCATTTCCCGCGCCAGATCGGGGCAAAGGCGCTGCATCAGGTCCAGAAATTCCTCCTGCATTCCTTCCCCTCCATCGGGCCCAAAATGTCCCACTTGACCGTTTTCGTCCCACAAAAGTATACATCAGCTAAAGGAAAACCGCAAGCCCCAGGTAAGGAAATTGTTTGGCTTTCCATTTGTTTTCTTTCTGTTCCACGGCGAATAACCAATAAAAGAAGAAAGTTTCATTATGTCCTTCAGATAATATATCTTTCTTGCAATGAAGCATACAATGTGCCAAAGGGGGAGCCGCCATGGAACATATCACGCTGATCGCACTGTATGCCGGGTTATTGCTGCTCATCTACATAGCCGGCGTCCGTATGGAGCCGTACAAGCCGGCCTGGAAGCTGCTGGAACGCGGCTTGTTGGGTGTTGGCTTGCTGATGGTTTGGAACCTGCTGGCCGCGCCTTTTGACCTGGCCATCGGGATGAATCCCCTGACGGCCATCATCACCGGCATGCTGGGCGTGCCGGGGCTGGGGCTGCTGCTGGTGCTGCGGGTAATGTAACCAAGCGGGTCTGGCATCCCCTCAATCTACCGAAGGCCGGCGCTTGGCGGGCGATTCATAATCGCCCCTACGACGCCTTTTGTTTGTTGGCTTCACTGCCCGGGACGGTGATTACCCGGAAAACCAACTTGCCTTCATTTGTCAGCCGCGGGGGCGATTATTACTCCTTCATTTGTCAGCCGTAGGGGCGATTATTACCCTCTCACTTGCAGCCGCGGGAGCGATAATTACCCTCTCATTTGTCAGCCGTAGGGGCGATTATTGCTCTTTCATTTGTCAGCCGTAGGGGCGATTATGAATCGCCCGCCCTTATCGGCTTTTATCAGCATCACATTTTCACATAGCTGCCCGCCGCTTTATTAAATGGCTCTAACCCCTTACACATCTACAATCTCAATATTTTCCATCGCATCCCGGATGAGGGCCTCGCTATCCAACAGCGCCTCCCCCTCCAGTATTTTTTCCAGTTTGGGCCTGGTGGCTGGATGCCGGGGGGTGAACACGGTGCAGCAATCCTCATAGGGCAGGGAGGATGTTTCGAACGTGCCGATTTTCCTTGCCACGTCAATGATCTCCTGCTTGTCAAAACCGATCAGGGGCCGGTACACAGGCAAGGATACCACCTGATCCGTGCAGATCAGCGCTTCCATGGTCTGGCTGGCAACCTGGCCGATGCTCTCGCCTGTAATCAGGCCATGGGAGCGCTCCGTCACCGCGATCCGCTCGGTAATACGCATCATGTACCTGCGCATGATGAGGGTGGTATATTCCTCCGGGCATTTTTCGTGAATCTCCATCTGGATGCGGGTAAAGGGCACCACATGCACCCGAACGCCGCACAGGCTTTCGGATAGAATTCGGGCCAGGGACAGCACCTTTTCCTTCGCCCTGTCGCTGGTGTAGGGGAAGGAGTGGAAGTGCACGGCGCTGACGGCAACGCCCCGCTTGGCAATCATGTATCCCGCCACAGGGCTGTCGATGCCGCCGGATAAAAGCAGCGTGGCCCGGCCGTTTGTGCCTACCGGCATGCCGCCCGCGCCCATGACGGTTTTTGCGTAAAGGTAGGCCATATCCCTAATCTCAACGTTCAGTACGTGCTCGGGGTTATGGACATCCACCGCGAGGTTGGGCAGCCTTTCAAGCAAGTATTCGCCCATGCGGCCGTTGATTTGGGGCGAATCCAAAAAATAGCGCTTGTCGGAGCGGCGGGCGGATACCTTGAACGTGCCTTTGATATCCTTCATCAGTTCCGCGGCGGCAGCGCACAGCGCAGTAAAATCGGCCTTTTCCATTTCCACGGCAGGGCATACGGAGTGCACGCCAAATACCTTGGTCACCCTGCGTATGCACTCGTTCAAATCCGCGCCGCTGACAAACACGCGGCTGTCGTTCAGCCATACATGCCCGCCCGTCTCCCGGACAGCGGCCTTGACCCTGTCCACCAGCATGCGCAGAAAATAAGGCCGGTTCAGGCCTTTCAGATAAATCTCGCCAAAGCGCACCAGGAGCACCTCACGCATGAAACCATTCTCCTTTGAAGCTGTTGCTTTATCGTCTTACAAACCTGGACAGTGTTTGATAATGCTCCTTCACCCGCTCCGCCGCGTAATCGATTTCCGCCTCTGTGGTATAGGGGGAAAGGCTGAAGCGGATGGCGCACTCCGCATCCGACTGGGGCACAGCCATAGCTTTCAGCGCGTCAGACACCTTTTGCCTGCGGGAAGAGCAGGCGGAGCCCATGCTCACATAAACGCCGTCCCCGGCCAAGGCGTAGAGCATGGTCTCCGACCGGACGGGCGGCAGGGAAATATTCAGGATATGGGGGCCGCAAAAGGGGCTGTCAAGGCACGGTCCGTTGATGTGCACGGCGGGCAGGCTTCCAGCCAGCGCGTCAAACAGCCGCCGCTTGAGCCCGGCCATCGCCTCCGGTGCGCCGGCGGGGTAGCTTTGAACCGCGGCGCAAAGGCCCGCGATGCCGGGTGTGTTTTCCGTGCCGGAGCGCAGGCCGTTTTCCTGCCCGCCGCCAAACTCCCGCGGGCTCACCCTGTGGCCTTTTTGCAATATCAGCGCGCCCACGCCCTTGGGGCCGTGTATCTTGTGGGCGCTCAAAGCGTAGGATTGCACGTTCAAATCCCGCATGGAAAAGGGCACGCGCAAAAAGCCCTGCACCCCGTCCACGTGAAGGGCGGCTTTGGGGCATAATCTGTCCCGAAGGGCCGCGATTTCACCAACCGGCTGTATGGCTCCCGTTTCGTTATTCACCTGCATCACGCAAAGCATAAGCACGCTTTCATCCAGCATAGCAGCCATTGCTTCCAGGTCCGCCGTGCCGTCCTTCCCCACAGGGATGCTCAAAGCGGTGTGGCCCATCCGCTCCGCCGCAAGGCAGCTTTGCTTCACGGCGGGGTGCTCCACCGCCGTATACAAAACCTTGCCCGGCTTCCTGACCGTTGAAAGATAGCCCAGGATAGCCAGGTTGTCGGCCTCCGTGCCCCCGGCGGTAAAAAGCACCTCCTCCGCCCGGGCATGCACATGTGACGCCAGCAGCGCCCGGCAATCACCCATGCGCTTTTCAGCCGCGAGGGCTGGCCCGTATGGGGAGGAGGGGTTGAAATAGCCGTCACGCATGGCGTTTACAACGGCCTGAATTACCGCATCAGACGGCCTTGTGGTGGCGCTGTTGTCCAGATATGCTTCCATTATGCCTGATAGGCGCCCCTTTGCAGATATTTTTTGATCATATCCACCATTTCTTCCGTTGGCTCCAGAATGATGACGCGCTTGTTGTTGTCTTTCACAAAATAGAAATAATAGAGCTCAGCGCCGCGGTTTAAAAACCAGTGCTCCCTTTTGATGCCCGGCATGGAAATATAGCGCTGGAAGGAAGGGGAGGATACGGGGCCGAAGGCCTCCACGTTCTTCACACGCATGGTGCCAAGGCTCTTGCGCTTCTGGTTATTGAAAACCTTGGCAAAATCCATTTCCCCATTGGTGAAGGTGTACTCGAACTCGGTGCGCAGCCTGTCCCGGCGCAGGAACAGAAGCGCCGCGCTGCCGCCGCAGACAAGCACCATGATCAAGGAGTAAATGTTAAAGGAAGCAAACAGAAATTGAAACTGCACCACCGCCAGCAGCGCCATGATGACCATTACCACCGCCGAGATGAAATACAGCGCCTCGTCCAGGCCCCTGCTTTTCTTGACCACGATTTCTTCCATGAAATGATCCATACATTTTCCTCCTCGCGTGCTTTATATCAGGAACAGCCCGGTAATAATCAGCCCCAGCAGCGCTCCGGCAAAAACCTCCAGGGGCGTATGGCCGATGAGTTCCTTTAATTCCTCTTCGGTAATGTGCTTTCCGTCCACCAGCATGTCATGCAATATCTTGTTGATGACCGCCGCCTGGGTGCCCGTTTCCCTGCGCACGCCGGCGGCGTCGTACATTACAATGATAGCCAGTGCAAAGGATATGGCAAATTCCCCCGTGTCAAATCCCAGCCGCGCCCCCACCATGGCGGCCAGCGATACAACCAGGGCCGTATGGGAGCTGGGCATACCGCCGGAGCCCAGCCACCTGCGCCAGTTGAATTCATGCTCCACCAGATAATAGATGGGCACCTTCAGCGCCTGGGCGACAAACCAGGATGTCATGGCGCAAAGCAAAATCTGGTTCCGCAAAATTTCCGCAATGCTATGCAAAGAAACAACCGCCTCTTATCCGTTTGATGGTAGCCGCATTCATTGTACCCGGTGAAGCATGCTTTGCGCAAGGTATGCAAGAAAGTTTCCCTTTTGTTCAAAAAGGGAAAGGGCGTTTTGAGCCTCGGCCACATGATGCCGGGCGTCCGCCAGCGCCTTTTCCGGCCCCACGCAGGCAGGCCAGGTAAGCTTTCCGCTTTTTTGATCCATACCCGTCCTTTTGCCCAGCAGCTTTTCATCCCCGTTCAAATCCAGCAGATCGTCGGCAATTTGAAAAGCCAGACCCGCATGATAGCCATACGCTTTCACCGCCCGAAGCTCGGCCTCCGTGCCGCCGGCAAGCGTGAGCCCCGCCTCCACCGCCCCGGTGATCATATCCGCCGTCTTGTGGCGGTGTATGTAATTGACCAGGGAAATATCCGGCGGCTGGCCTTCCATGGTCACATCCAGCGTCTGACCCGCCACCATCCCCGTTACGCCCGCGCTGCGAGCGATGGCACTTACCGCTTCCACGGCTTCCCGGGTATTAAGCCTCAAAGCGGCCTTAAGCATGGTTTCGTAGGCCATGTTCAGAAGCCCGTCCCCCGCCAGAATGGCCACTGCCTCCCCGTACATTTTGTGGCAGGTGGGCTTGCCGCGGCGCAAATCATCATCGTCCATGGCAGGCAGGTCGTCATGGATAAGCGAATACGTGTGGATCATCTCCATCGCCACCGCGTAAGGAAGGGCGTAAGACACATCTTCCTTCCTGATGGCATAGGCCCCCAGCAGCAGCACGGGCCGTAGCCGTTTGCCCCCGGCCAGCAGGCTGTAACGCATCGCCCGGCCCAAGCCGCCGGGAATCTGATCATTTTCAGGCACCGTATCCCCGGGCCTGATGGCCTCAAGCAGCGCATCCTCCACCATGGCCTGGTATGTTACGTACGTCTCTTTCACGGTGCCTGCCCCGCCTTGTCCATAGCGTCCAATTCCCCGCTCCGGGTCAGTTCCGTCAACTTGCCCTGGGCCTTTTCCAATTGGTCCTTCAGGCGGCTGGAAAGAGCAATGCCCTCCTCGTACAGGCGGAGCATGCCCTCCAGCGGCTGTCCGCCCGCTTCCATGGTCTTTACCAGCGTTTCGAATCTTTCCAGCGTCTGCTCAAAAGATTCGGCGTTTTGCAGCTCACTCAAAAGGATTCCCCTCCTTCGTTTCAAGCGCCTGGGCCATCACCTGGCCGTCTGAAAAAACCACCCGCAGCCTGTCGCCCGGAGCGACGGACTTTGCCCCCGCCACTGGCACGCCTTCCTTGAACGCCAAAGCATAGCCCCTTTTCAATACCTGCATGGGCCCCAGCGCAAAAAGCCTGGCCTTGGCGGCGGTGAACCGCGATTCCCATAGCATAAGGGCTGTACGCATGGCATTTTGAAGCCGCCCGGTAAGCAGGTCGGAACTGTGCAGCGCGGAAAGTACCTGCGCCCTGGGGTGCAGGCCTTGCAGCCTGTTTTGTGCCTGCAAAATCCGCTCCTGCTTTTCCAGAACCGTCTTGTCCGCACCTCTCAAAAGGCGCGCTTCAAGCTGCGACAAGGTGTACAGCAGGTCCTTCAGGCTTGGCACCGCCATTTCCGCCGCAGCGGATGGGGTGGAAGCCCGCACGTCTGCCACAAAATCGGCGATGGTAAAGTCCGTCTCGTGGCCCACGGCGGACACCACCGGAACGGGGCAGGCCATAATGGCACGGGCGACAATCTCCTCATTGAAGGCCCATAAATCCTCCATGGAGCCGCCGCCCCGGCCAACGATGATTACCGAAATGCCGGGCATCCTTCCCAGCGTTTCGATGCCCCGGACAATATCCTCCGCCGCGCCTTCGCCCTGCACCTGCGCGGGAAAAAGTACGAGGTCCATTTTCGGATGGCGCCGCCAGGATACCTGGCATATATCGCTTATCACCGCCCCGGTGCGGGAGGTGACAATGCCCACCTTATCGGGCAGCAGCGGAAGGGGCCGCTTGCGTGATGCGTCAAACAGCCCTTCCTTTTGCAGCTTTGCCTTTAGCTGCTCAAAGCGCACAAACAAATCCCCCAGGCCGTCTTCCTTCATCCCCTCGGCATAAAACTGGTATGTGCCGTCCCGGGGATACAGGCTCACACTGCCGGTCAACACCACCTGCATTCCGTCTCTTGGCACTAGCCGAACAGCGAGGTTGTTCTGGCGGAACATGACGCAATTGATGCGGGCGGCGTCATCCTTCAGGGAAAAATACCAGTGGCCGGAGGTATGGCGCTTGAAATTGCTGATTTCGCCCTTCAGCCTCATGCGCTGCAGCATAGGAT
>JAEWNM010000294.1 GCA_023392755.1 Bacillota bacterium | reverse complement strand
GCAAAGCCCATCGGCGGCATAACAAATCCGCCATAACCGCCTGCCCCTGCGCGGCCATATCACAACAGCCAGGCAGCCATGACAACATGGCCCTGTCAAGGGAAGCATGCGGCCGCCTACGCGGGGACAATGAAATAGGCCTCCCCCAAGGAAGGCCAATTTCATTGTATCATTGCGTTGCGCAATGGCTATTGCGGCGTGCCGCTTCCGACTTCCTTCCCACTGTCATGGCTGAACTGCCAATGGATGCCGTATCTGTCGGTAACCATACCGTACAGATTGCTCCAGAAGGTTTCCTGAAGCTCCATGACGATTTCGCCGCCTGCGGCAAGCGCGTGGAACAGCCGTTTGATTTCGTCCGCGTCTTTTGTGACAACGGTAAGGCTGATGTTGTTGCCTTTCACAAAAGGCATGCCGGGCGGAGTGTCGCAGAACATGACGTTTGTGCCCAGAATATCAAGGTCTGTGAACATGACCAGGTTCATGTCCTTTTCGGACACGCCCATCTCAGGGTCGGCCGGCGCCTCCCCGTAGGTCATGAACCTGGGCGCGGCCGTTTTGAACACCTTGGCGTAATACGCCACCGCCTCGCGGCAATGGCCGTCGAAATTGACAAACACCTGCAATGCCATGGGAGTCACTCCTTTGTTTTGTGGAATCGCCTGTGTTATTTTTACCACAAAACCGCGCTTCCTAAACATTGGGCTGCCCGCCATCGAATTGCGTAAATCTTATTCCTTAATGCGCCTGAGCAGCGCATCCACCTCCTGCATCTGGCGCGCACCAAGCGGGCCAAAGGCCAGGGCTTTCGCATTTTCCTCCGCCTGCCGGACGGTTTTGAAGCCGGGGATAGGGATGGCGGTTTCGGTCCTGCCCAGAAGCCAGGCCAGCGCGCCTTGGGCCAGCGTGCGCCCGCCGCTAGACAGCACCTCCCGAATACCCTCAAGCATGGTCAAAAACGCCGGGTCGGGCCTGCCATCCCTGAAATACTTCACCCAGCCGTGGCCTGCGCCGCGCACGTCGCTGCCGGGCAGCCGGGAGTCCGAGGTAAACTTGCCGCTTAGCATGCCCATGGCCAAGGGAGAACGGATGACGGAAGCCAGCCGATTGCCTTCGCACAATGCCACCATATCGGGGGAATCCGAAAATACATTCATATCATACTCAATGGCGGCACAGTTGGGGCGCTTGGCAAAGGTGGCCGCGCCGTCCACAAGGTCGGTGCTCCAGCCATAGGCGCGGATTTTTCCCTTTTGAACAAACCGGTCCAGCGCGTTTAGGAGGGGGCCCATCTGCGAAAGGCCAATCTCCCACACGTGCAAAAGATACAGGTCGATATACTCCGTGTTCAGACGTTTGAGGGATGCGTCCAAGGCACGCTCCACGTAAGCGGGGTCAAGGTTCACGCCATGGAGCGTTTTGGTGGTCTCGTTGCCGAAGTAGCCGAACTTGGTGCTGATCACCACGCCGCTCCTGCGCCCTTTGACCGCCTCGCCCACCACCTGCTCGCTGTGGCCCACGCCGTAGGCGTCCGACGTGTCCACGAAATTCACGCCCAGGTCAAAGGCCGCGTGCAGCGCTTTGACAGATTCCCTGTCGTCCACATCGCCCCAGCCGTCGGGCCGCCCGTCCAGTATGAATGGCCCGCCGATGGCCCAGCAGCCCATGCCAAGGGCGCTGACCTCAATGCCCGATCTACCCAGGGTTCTTGTAATTTGCATACTGTTCCCTCCCGTGTGCCGCCTGCGCGGTGTTTTTCCCGGGAACAGTATACGGCGCAAAATTGGCTTAATACAGCGCCAATTTTGCGGAAGTTTTTTGGAGCCAATTTATCCCCGCACGGTACACGGAAGCAGGCTTTTGCGTGCTTGTCACCTGTTGGCCATATTGTAGATGCTCTCAATGTCCGCCTGGTTCAGCGGCTTGAAGTTGCCTACCAGGCGTAGGCCGGAAAAGGTGCAGGCGTAGGCCAGCTCGCGTATGACATCGCCGGTTTGAACGCCTATGCCCAACTCTGTAAAGCAGGTGGGCATAGAAATGGAGGCAAAGTAACGCACCGTCTTTTCGATGCCCTGGCGCGCGGCCGCCGCGTCATCCTGCTCCTGAACGGACCACACATTGCGGGCATAGCGGGCAAAGCGGGCCATATTGGCGGGGCAGCAATAGGCGGCCCAGGCACCCCACACGGTGGTCAGGCTGGCCCCGTGGGCCGCGTCAAAGCGGCCGCTCAGCTCGTGGCCCAATTGGTGCACGGAAAAATCACCCGCCCGGCCCAGCCCCGTCAGCCCGTTGTGGGACAGGCTGCCGCACCACATAAGCTCGCTGGCCGCGCCGTAGTCCGACGGGTTTTTCATGGCTGCGCTTCCGTTGCGGATGGTTACCCGCAAAAGCGCCTCGGCCAGCTCGTCGGTCAGCTCGTTGCCCTCCACTTGCGTAAAGTACCTGTCCAGGGTATGCATCATGATATCCGCGATGCCGCAGGCAATTTGGTATGCGGGCAGGGTGTAGGTAAGCTCCGGGTTCATGACAGCGAAGCAGGGACGGTTGAAATCCGTTGTCAGGCCGCGCTTTTCCCCCGTTTGATCATTGGTGAGCACGGAGCTTGAGCTGGTTTCGCTGCCGGCGGCGGAAATGGTAAGCACCACGCCCACGGGCAGTGAAGCCGCCACCTCCATTTCACGCTTCCAATAGCGCCAGATATCCAC
>JAEWNM010000222.1 GCA_023392755.1 Bacillota bacterium | reverse complement strand
CGCTGCGGGAGAGGGTGATCTCCCCTTCCCTCACCAGGCGGGCCAGCGCCAGCAAAACGCCGCTGGAGGCCTTGTCATCCAGATGCCGGCTTTTGATATAGCCCGATTCCGTAATCACCGTGCGGGCGTCCCAGCTGATAAAGTCCCCCGCGCTGATGCCCAGCGCCTTCACATCCTCCGCGCTTTTCACCGCCTCGTCCAGCACAATCTCCAGCGTTTCGGTGCCGCGCTTTATATCGGTGGTATCCCCGTACACATGCATGGAAGCCTTTGTGGACTGTACCGTGCCGGAATACGTTTTCCCGCCCCTTGTGTGAACCAGGCAATTCTCGTTTTCAATGGCGTTGTCGTTATAGCCGCCTATCTGCGTATAATGCAGGCGTCCACTGGCTTTGATGCTGCGGACCATGCCGCCCAGGGTGTCCACATGGGCCGACAAAAGCAGCGGATTTCCCGCGCCGCCGATAGGGCAGACCACCGTGCCCTTTATGGTGTGCACGGGCTGATAGCCCATGGCCGTCAGCGTGTCCATCAGGTATTTTTCCACCCCGGCGGTGAACCCTGTGGGGCTGGGGATGGCGCATAAGGCCTTGATGTGGGATACGGCGTCTTCCGCGAAGCGCATTGCGTTGCCTCCTTTACGATAAACAGGGAAAGCATAGCACAAAACATGGCAATTGTACAAGCATCATTGATGCATTTGGCAATGGGTGCTATACTGAACGGGAAATGATGGCGACCGGAGGAGCATATATGGCACACCCGCAGGAAAAGCCGAAAAAGGGATGGCTGCAGTTTCTACAATTCGTCGTGGTCAGCCTGGGCGCGGGCGTTATTGAGTATGCCACATTCGCGCTTATGACATGGATCGTGCCCGAAAATCAAACCATGCTGGTGGCCGCGGAGATTACCTCCGTTGTGCTGTCCTGCCTGTTCAACTTCACGGTGAACAGGAAATACACGTTCCATTCCGCCAGCAATATCCCCCTGGGCATGCTGCTGTACGGCGTCTATTATGCCCTGCTTGCGACGCCGGCAGGCGTGTGGTTCCTGCTGTTTTTGACCCAAATCGGTCTGCATGAGCTTTTGGCCAAAGCCGTCAAGATGCTTGCCAACTTTGTGTTCGATTACCTGTTTTGCAAATTCATACTGTTTCAGGCGGCGGACAAAGCGCTTGACTGCATAAGGCGCAGGCTGGGGCGCGCGGGCAAGGGCAAGGCCGGCGAGCAAAAACAGGGCTGATACAAAGGAAATGCGCATAGCGACGGGGGATTTGGCAAAACCTGCGCAAGCTATCGCGCAAAATCGGGAAGGATAGTCTTCAGGCGGCGCAAAAATGGGGGTTGGTCCGCTTTTTTGGCCAGCCCCCTTTTTGCCCGGTGGGGAGGCACAGGCCATGAAGATTATCATTGTTGGCGGCGGCTGGGCAGGCTGCGCGGCGGCCCTTTGCGCCAGAAAATCCGGCGCGGAGGTTTTGTTGCTGGAACGGACGGATATGCTGCTTGGCACGGGGTTGGTGGGCGGCATACTGCGCAACAACGGCCGCTTTACCGCCGCGGAGGAATGCATCGCCATGGGCGGCGGGGATTTGTTCCTTTTGGCGGATACCTGCCTTCGCCATAAAAACATTGACTTCCCCGGCCATCAGCACGCGGATTTGTACGATGTGGCCCGCATGCCCGCCGCCGTTGCGCGGAGCCTGGCACAGGCGGGAGTGCAGGTATTTTACATGGCCCGCGTTGTAAAGGTTCAAATGGAGGGAAACCGCCTTCAGGCCGTGCATGGGGAGGACGGGCGCCGCTTCGATGCTGATGTGTTTATTGATGCCACAGGCACATTCGGCCCCGTGGCCAACTGCACAAAGCATGGCAACGGCTGTGTGATGTGTATCATGCGCTGCCCCGGCTTCGGCGGGCGTGTCAGCCTGTGCGGCCTTGCAGGGGTAAAGGAAACGAACGCCCGCCGGGCGGGCGGTTTGCACGGTTCCATGAGCGGAGCCTGCAAGCTGATGAAGGAATCGCTTGCGCCCGGTCTGGTAAAACAGTTGAATCAAACGGGCGTGGCGGTGCTGCCCGTGCCGGAGGATGTAAAGGAAAACCGCCTCGGTCACAAGGCCTGCCAGCAGTATGCCCTGGAGGAATTTTGCAATAACCTGATTCTTCTGGATACGGGCCACGCCAAGCTGATGGTTACCTATTTCGAACTTCACAAGCTGCAATCCATACCCGGCTTTGAAAGCGCCCGCTACGAGGACCCCTATGCTGGCGGCAAGGGCAACTCCATGCGTTTTTTTGATATGGCCCCAAGAGACGACGCCCTGAAGGTGTTGGGCCTTGAGAATGTGTTTTGCGCCGGGGAAAAGGCCGGGCCCCTGGTAGGGCATACGGAAGCCATTGCCACAGGCGCGCTGGCGGGCCACAATGCCGCGCGCTATGGCAGAAACATGCCCCTGCTTGTTCTGCCCCGGAGCCTTGCGGTGGGGGAAGCCGTGGCATTTGTACGGGAAAAGCTGCAACTAGATTCGGGGCTTTCCCTGCGTTTTACATTCTCTGGATCCGTTTTGTTTGAGCGGATAAAGGAATTGGAACTGTATACTACCGATGTGGCTGTCATTGGGGCTAGAGTGAAGGCGGCGGGCCTGTATCAAGCTCTTTCCAACTGGGACTGAACATGGATTTTGCCGCACCTGTTATGACCTCTATGCGTTTCCTTCCGCATATGCTAAAATATAACCAATGTGCGCCGCTGGAGGGCGGCCGTAGGGAGGAGGAGCTTTTTTGCTGTTTGCGCTGGCGATCTTTATCGTAACCTACATATTGCTTCTGTTTTTCCCCAAAATCAGGGCCTATACTGCGCTCGCCTCAGCCGCCTGTTTCATCATCCTTGGTATTCTTCCCAGGCAAAATGTGTTCGGTGCGGTGGACTGGAACGTGCTGATGATGATCGCCGGCACCATGGGCATTGTATATCTTTTCATCGAATCGAGAATGCCGGCCAAGATGGCGGACTACATCATTGACAAAACCCCCAATGTCAAATGGGCCATCATCGCCTTGGCGCTGTTCGCGGGCATCATTTCCGCCTTTGTGGACAATGTGGCCACCGTGCTGATGGTGGCGCCCGTGGCCCTGACCATTGCCAAAAAGCTGAAAATATCTCCCGTGCCCAGCATCATCGCCATTGCTATTTCCTCCAACCTGCAAGGCGCTGCAACGCTGGTGGGCGATACCACCTCCATCCTTTTGGGTGGGCGTGCACATATGGACTTCTTGGATTTCTTCTTCTACAAGGGCCGGATCGGCATGTTCTTTGTGGTGCAGGTTGGCGCCATTGTATCAGCTTTGATCCTGCTGCTGGTGTTCAGAAAGCAGAGCCAGCCGGTACACTTGACGGAAAAAACGAAAGTGGAGGATTATTTTCCTTCCATCCTGCTGCTGGGCACAGTGGTGCTTTTGATCCTGGCTTCCTTTATACCGAATAAGCCTGCCACCACCAACGGCATCATCTGCATGAGCCTGATGGTGATCGGCATTGTACGGGAAATGATCCGCACCAAAGATGCGAAGGCGGCGGCAAAGGTCCTCAAGGAAATCGATTTGTTCACCCTGCTTTTGCTGGGCAGTTTATTCATTGTCATTGAGGGCATCAAGGAAGCCGGTGTGGTGGATGAAATCGCCAAGCTGTTCGTTTCCGTCAGCGGCAACAACTTGTTTTTGATCTATACTCTGCTCGTATGGGCGTCAGTGCTATTATCGGCGTTCATCGACAACATCCCTTACATCGCCACCATGCTGCCGGTGACGGAAAGCATCGCGCTGCAGCTTGGCGTTGATCCCACCATATTGTACTTTGGGCTTCTGGCCGGGGCTACCCTGGGCGGCAACCTGACACCTATCGGCGCGTCGGCCAACATTACGGCCCTGGGTATCCTGCGCAAGGAAGGGCATGAGGTGGCCGCCGGCACGTTTATGAAGATCAGCGTGCCCTTTACCCTGGCGGCGGTACTGACGGGATACATTCTCATCTGGCTGATCTGGATGCCCCAATAACGAAAGCTGGCTAAGGAAGGACAGTAAAATCCCGGAGCGCGGCGGAATCTTACGCGCACTCCGGGACTTTTTTATTGTCTTGCTGGGAGAGTTACTTGATCAGGGAGGAGGCCAGGAACATGGCCGCCGTCAGGGAGGAAATCAGCGATACCACGGTGACCTGGGTGTTGATGGAGGGGCCGGCGGTGTCCTTGAACGGGTCGCCTACGGTGTCGCCGATAACGGCCGCCTTGTGGGCGTCGGAGCCCTTGCCGCCCATATTGCCTGCTTCGACGAATTTTTTGGCGTTATCCCACAGGCCGCCCGCGTTGCTCATGAGCAGTGCCAGCAAAAGGCCGCAGGTGATATTGCCGGTCAGATAGCCGGCGATGGCGTTGACGCCGCCCACGAAGCCCACTACCAGCGTGACAAGAATGGTCACCAGGCCGGCGGGGATCAGTTCCTTCAAAGCGCCCTTGGTGGCGATGTCGATGCACTTTTCATACTCGGGGTGCACGCCGGGCTTGCCTTCGCGCAGGCCTTTGATTTCCTTGAATTGACGGTGAATTTCAGATACCATGCGCTGCGCGTTGCGGTTGACGCCCATCATCAGCATGGCGGAGAACACGGCGGGAACGGCCACGCCCACCAGCAGGCCGAAGAACACGGTGGGGTTCATCAGGTCAAAGGAAACTGCCTTGCCGGTGGCCTGCTGCACGATCTCCTGGAAAGCGCCCAGCAGGGCGATAACGGTAAGGCCTGCGGCGCCTATGGCAAAGCCCTTGGTGATTGCCTTGGCGGTGTTGCCGGCGGCGTCCAGCTCGTCGGTGATTTCCAAAACCTTATCGCCCAGGCCGCCCATTTCGGCAACGCCGCGGGCGTTGTCCACGATGGGGCCGTAAGCGTCATTGGAGATAATCATGCCGACCACGGACAGCATGCCGATGGCGGAAAAGGCGATACCCAGCATGGCGTAGCCAGGTCCGATGGGGGCGCACAGGTGGTAGGATAACAGTGCCGCCAGGCCGATGCCGCACAGGGAGGGGAAAGCGGAGATAAAGCCGTAGCTGATGCCGGAGAGAATGGTGAAGGCGGGGCCGCTCTTGCAGGCCTCGGCCACCTTGGCTACGGGCTTTTTGTCATCGCCGGTAAAGAATTCGCTGGTGAAGCCGATCACCACGCCGGCGACCATGCCCAGCATGGCGGCGCCCCACAGGCGCAGGTCATAACCGTTGGCAGCGCCGCCCAGCAGGAAGGCGCCAAGGGTCAAAACGGCAAAAATGCCGCAAGTAAGGTATGTTCCGTTGTTAAGCGCCTTGCCGGGGTTGCCGTCCTTGCCGACCCTGGATACAAACACGCCGATGATGGAGGCCAGCAGGCCCAGCGCGCCGAAGCAGAAGATCAGGTTCAGGTTGCTCTGGCCCAGGCTCAGGGCGATAACCATGGCCGCGGCGATGGAAGCCACCTGGGAATCGAAAAGATCGGCGCCCATGCCGGCCACGTCGCCCACGTTGTCGCCCACGTTGTCGGCGATAACGGCGGGGTTGCGGGGGTCATCCTCGGGGATGCCCAGTTCCACCTTGCCGGTGAGGTCAGCCGCGATGTCGGCAGTCTTGGTAAAGATACCGCCGCCGGCCTTGGCAAACAGGGCCAGGGAGCTGGCGCCAAAGGAGAAGGCCAGTACCACGTCATGGTTGCCGGGGAAGATGAGGGACAGGAGGGCCGCGCCGGACAGGGCAGTGCCTACCACGGCCATGCCCATCACGGCGCCGCCGCGGAAGCCCGCCATAAAGGAAGGTGCCAGTCCCTCGCGGGCGGCGGTGGCGGCCTTCACATTGGCGATGGTGGCGATGGAAATGCCCACCCAGCCGGCCAGAGCAGAAAGCACCGAGCCGGAAATATAGGCAACCACCATCCAGACCCCCTGCATCACGCTGCCCTGCGTGCTCCAGATGGGATGGGGGAAGAACAGGAACAGCAAAACGGATACCACGCCCATAAAGATGGCCAGAATCTTGTATTCGCGCTTTAAGAAGGTGAACGCGCCCTTGCGGATCAATTGTCCGATGCCGGCGAGAGGGCCTTCCGCAGTGGGGAGCTTTTCGACCCAACGGTAGAAATAAAAGGCCACGATAAAGGAAATAACGGAAATAGCCAGAGCAATCCATGCCCAATTCATAGCAATCCAACTCCTTGTTCTATACTTGGTGACCATATGATTCCGGAAAATGTCACATAGCAACCCGGACATGCCAAGCCGGCCAGACTGACATGCCCCTCCTGCCGGTTTATTTTTGCATCAGGGCGGCGCATGCCCTCCCGTCCGAAAGGCGAGTTCGCTCAGCGGCCTTGTATGCACCGTGTGGCACGACGCATGGCAGGCGGCCCCATGAAGGCTTATCAGCCGCGGCTCCCTGTGAGGGCCGGGGAGAGGCTCTCCATCCCGGATGGTGCCGGGGAAATGCGCGGCCTCCGCGCTTTTTATATAAAGGAGACGATGAACCGGCATTTTGCCGGCCGTCGGCATTTCCAGCGTAAGCCGATGCAAAGGCGCGGCCTGCGCCGCCGCCGGTTTGGCGAATGTTTCCGGTTGGGCAAGGGCTATGCCTTGCGGCACGGTGGCCGAAAGACATAAAAAAAGCGTAAGGAGCACGGGCGTCAATCTCCTGCCCCGGCTCTTTGCTTGCCGCATGCGCATTCTCCTCAAAAATTACTCCGATTATATCATATACCAGGCGGATTATGATGTCAAACATCTAAATGAAAAAGAACAATGCACATACTATGCTATTCCGGCGCGCATAAAAACAGACGCTGCGCAATCGCGGCGCCCCAGCCTGCAAAAAAAGCCGCAGCCGCAAAAATACTGCCCGTATTAGCAGTATTTTTGCTTGCGTTGTCGCTGCCGCCTGTGCGGGGAGCCGCCCGTTAGGCTTTTTTCCTGCCCCTGTGCAAAAACAGAAGCAGCAGCGCCATGTAGCCGGCCACCAGGCCCAGCGTGACAAACAGCATGGCTTCCGATTTGGCTGCCAGGCCGATGAATATCAAAAGCGGCGCGCCCAGCACGATGCCAAAGCTGGAGCCTGTAATCAGGTTGTTGGCCGCGGGCGTCTTGAAGGCGGGGTCCAATTGGCGCAGGAGCAGCACGCCCGAACTGATGGTGCCCGTCAGCATGCCGTACATGGAAACAAAGGCCTCCTCCGGATATTCGGGGTAAACCTTTTTGCACAAAAGGCGCAGGAAGCAAAACGTGGTCACGCCGCCCGCCGCCGCCATTAAAAGGAAAGGGAGCCACAGGCCCGCAAGGTCGCGAAAATCGATGGCGGCAATGCCGGATACGATCATCAGGTCAAAGGCCAGCCCGGAGATGCGGCTCAGCAGATAATTGTTCTGATATTGCCGCGTCATAACGCGGGACTTGCGAAGGGCCTTGATCACGGCCCTTATCAAAAGCGCCAGCATGGAGCCGGTGATGAAGTTGAAGCCCCACAACAGCGGCGACAGCATGGCATTCAGGCCCGGCGCGGCGGCGGCCACCGCCTCGGTCAGCCCCAGCGTGACAAGATAGGTCATCAGGTACGTGAGCATTACCAGCGCCACCTGGATGGACAGCCTGTCCACCGATTCGGACATGGGCACCTCCCCCTTGTCCTCAAACGTATCCACGGTGACGGAGCCCGACAAAAGCTCGGCATCCCGGCCCATTTTCCGGCCGCGCCGGGCAAGGATATTCAGGTAGACGACGCCCACCAGGCAGGCGCAAAGATAGCCCGCCGCCGCCAGGGACAGGCCGAAGGACTGGCCCCCCGCAAACCCCAGCGCCTGATAGGTGCCGCCTACATTGTTGGCCTGACCCGGGCCCTGGCCGTAGCCCATGGGCAGCAGGATGCCGGAGGCCTTGAAAAGCCCCGGCATAACGGTATAGCTCAGCGCTATCGATATGAAAAGCCCGGCCAGCGCCTGCATGAGGTAGGTAGCGATGATTACAGCGCCGCTTTTGAGCCCCTTGCCACGGCTTTGATCGCCCTCCCCGCCGCTGCGCAGCGACAGCGCTATAAAACCGATGGCGATGCCATGGTAGGTGACCGTTTCCAAAAAAGCGGCGGGAATCTGCAATAGTCCGGCGCTTTTCAGCCCCAGCAGCAAAAACCCGGCCAGCACCGCCGTGGGCATCAGGCTTTTGCGGATGAAGGCGCTTTTGCGCAGCAGCACGTTGGACAAAAGAAGCATGCCGGCCAGAATGCCCATGTGGATAAAAAAGCTCCATAGCCCCGTATTGGCGGCGGTTACATCCACTTAATTCCCTTCCTTCCGCAAAGGCGGTTCGCCCATGATGCGAAACGCGTCCAGGTATTTCAGCCCGCTGCGCTCCTTTTTGGACCGCAGTTGATAGTGGTTGCCCTGGTCGTCGGAAAAGACGACGGTATTCCTGCCCAGGACCTCCATACCCAACACTCTTTCAAAGGGCAGTGCAAAGCTGCCCAGGCGGATATGATGGCGGTCCACATACAGCGTGCCGCGGGCCACGAGCGCGGTTGTATGGCCGGGGAGGATTTGCAGTATCTCCTGATCCGCGTCGTGAAACAGCCCCGCCTCATCGCTGCTTTCAAGCCTCTCCCGCAACCGCTCCTTTTGCCAAAGCCCCCATTCGTCCACGGCGGCAAACGGCCCGCCCAAAAGGCGGCCCATTTCATCAAGCTCCACCTTTTGCCCGCAGCCGCATAAAAAGAGGTTGCCCTCCCCGCGCAGCGTGCCGATCTCCCCGCAGCCGGGGCACATGTACAGCGCGTTTTCAAGCCCCTCCGCCAGGCGCCTGCCACGGTAGGCCACGGGGCTTGCTGCCTGGCGAAGGTAAGCGTCCTCGCCGATGTCCGCCGCGATGGCGGCGTTCACGCTTTCCACCGTCATGCCGTTAAGCTCCTCCGGGGTATATACGCGCACGGGGTAGCCCCTCATCCGGCCACGGCGGAAGGTGTGGGCCCAGCGTGGGCTGGTAAAGTAGCCCCCCTCCAGCCGGTAGGTGACCAATGAAGCGCCGGAGGCCTTTATCAAACTTCCCGTGGCCGGAACGATGGGGCACGGCTTGCCGTGGAAGGATTTGCTGCCCTCGGCGAACAGGCCGATGTTGATGCCCTTCTTCAGCTTGCGTATCATTTGCAGGGCCGTGTTCACATCCGCACCGCCCTTCTGCTTGGGGATGGGGTCCAGAAAATATTTTAAAAGGCCGCCCAAAACCCTGGAGCGGAAAATATGCTCGCTGGCCACAAAATACATGTGCCGGGGGAAGCTGGCGCTTACCATGAGCGCGTCAAGGTCTGTGGTGTGGTTTGCGATTACGATATACGGGCCGCTGATTTCCGGCGCGGGCTGCGCCTCAAACCCGAACAGCCGCTTTAAAAGAGGGCTCAATACCGCTCTTGCCCCCCGGTAAAACCTTTCGTGCCGCTTAAGGGACTGCATGGCTTTCCTCGCTTTCAAAACACCCGGAACGCGCTCTGCGTTCCGGTATTAAAATATAACATACATTACGCCTTTTCGCCAGATTGTTTTGTAATAATTTACGTTATTGTTTCACAAGAACTTTGCTTTTCTCCCACAGCGCATACGTAAAAAAATGCGCCCCTTTGCTTGACAAAACGGCGGCGGCGGCAGTATACTGTCATGATGGTCAAAGCATTACGACGAACATTACCCTTAATCATAACACATAATTCTTGGTTTGTCAATGGATAAATTCAGGAAAGGGGAAATTTTATATGGACGACCTGCTGGCCCTTGTACACAGCGCCGTGATCAGGCGGGAAAACGTAGCGGACATCCTTGGCGTCAACGATACGACATCGCAAGCAGGGCTTGTTTTTTCCCCCGGCCAGGCCGCCGCGCTCCTTGAAGCCAGGGACCTGGCGCTTGCGGGCAGCGGGCGGCTGGAGCTGGGAACGGGCGTGGTGAAAAAGCTGATTCTTGCGTTTTATGACTCCCCCTTCTTTTTCAGGGAACGGGCGGTGGATACGCTGGAATCGCTGACGGATACCTTTTACCAGCTGAAGAATGAGACGTTCGACACGCTGAGCGACGACGAGCTGATCCGGTTTTTAAGGGAACACTTCGACGGGGAATGCCAGGGCTCGCTTACGATGCTTAGGGACGCAGCCTTTGAACAGCTGGTCAGGCAGGCGCATGGCGCGGCCCGGGAGGATGAGCGGGAGGACGGATGGGAGGATTCGGATGCGTGACGCGGTGATTGCGGGCGGGGCAGAGCCGCGGGTTATGGCGGCGTACGGTGAACAGGACAAGCTATCCTGGCTCCTGCTGCTCAAAGGGCAGATTGAGCGGTATACTCAGGGGGACAGCAGCTCCGTGCCGCTGGAAACGGCGGGCGGCCTATTAAGATCGCTTGTGTATACCGCCGGCCTTGCGCGGGATGAATATCCGGGGCAGGAATGCAGCGCGGAGGCGCTGTACCAAAAGGGCAGGGAGAGGCTTGACCGCCTGGTAAAAAAGGCGCGCCGCCTGCTTTATCTTGTGCAAAGCACCATGCTCCCGGTGGACGCGCCCTGCTACCGGGAAGCCATTGAAAAGGGCATACCGGTCTTTTTCCGGGATTACGACCCGGACTTTGCGGCCCATGAAACGCCGGGGGACTTTGATTATCCCGCCAGCATTCCCTGTGCCGCTTCCGGCGTCACCTGGATTTTGCATTTTTTGGATACCCTGTATTGGGAAAACGTGTTTTGCCGCCGCTTTGCCATAAAAGAGGCGGAAGGGGTGCTCAGGGCCCAGGGGCTATGGGGCGTGGCCGTTCCGGTCAACATATTCGAACCGATCATGGAAGCCGCGCTGTTTGGCTTTCTTGTAAACCGCGGGCCCGCATCATCGCTGGCGGTTCACGGAGGGGATGTAAAGCGGCTTGTAAGACTGCTTTCCCCCCTGCCCCCAAGGGATATCGCCACCCTGGTACGGGAAGCGTGCGGTAAAATGATGGAGGCGATGAAGATACAAAGCGCCCCCTGCCGGGCGCTGCTTTTGCACCAGGCGGACGCGCTGTCCGCCCGGCTTGCTCCCGCGGTTTTAAGGGGCGATGCAAGCATGGTGTTTCCGCCCTGGGAATCGCCGCCACCGCCCGTGGCGGTAATGGACGGCGACCCCATGGCGGATGAAGATTTCCGTACGCTGGCAGGGGAGCTTGCGGCCTGCCGCTATTTTTCGGATAAGCTGATGCTTGTGCGCCGGCGTGTAAACAGCCTGTACGACCTGACCGGGCTGATGGAAAGCGGCTGCTTTAATGCGCGGGAAATGGCACGGCTGTTTTCGGTGCTCGCCGTGCAGGAGCTTGCGGCCCTTATGCGCATGGGGCGCGGGGCCATGCTGATGAACGGACGTTGGATTTTTCCCGAATTCTCTGCACTTCCCGAGGATGCGCCCCGGTGGGAAAAATGCCTGTACGGCTATTTGAAGGGCGTTGAGCCAACGCGACGCAATGAGATTGCCACCATCGCCGTGCAGCTGCAAACGGTTACTTGATGGAAGATAAGACGGTGGTGTTTTCCCACTGCCGCACAACGCGGACGGCTGCAAAGCCGGCTTCTTTCAGGAGGCCGATCTCCGTTTCCCGGGTAAAGGGCGTGTCGTAGTGGTACGAGCCTTCCGTATGGTTTTCACCTGACAAGCGCAGGCCTTCGCGAAGGTGGAAATCTTCCTCCTGCCGCGTTTTCACCGTGTAGTCCCCCAGCACAAACATTCCCGCGGGCTTCAGCGCCGCGTGTACCCTTTGGTAGAGTGCCCGCTTTTGATCTTTGGAAAAGTGGTGCAGGGAGTAGGTGGACAGAACATAGCCGTATGCCCCGTCCTCAAGCGCCGTATCAAAGTAGGAGCCGCAGACCAGGTGAAGATTGCGATCTGAAAATTTTTCTTTGCACACCGACAGCATGGCCTTTGATACATCAATGCCCGTTACATGAAGCCCGGGGCATTTGCGAAACAGCCCTTCAAGCTCCAGCCCGGTGCCGCAGCCCAGGTCAAGAAGGCGGTCCGTATCCTTCAAATCGGCAAACTGTGCGGCGATTTCCGCGTAGAATTCCGCAAGGTCCAGGTCGTGCAGCATATGGTCGTCATAGCTTTTTGCGCGGGCGTTGAAAAACGCGTCCATTTTCTCCAAGGTTGGCATGGCGTAATTCCTCCTGAATTGCAGGGCGCCGGCTTATTCCCTGTACTCCCACCAGGTTTCGGTATGGATGGGGTCAAAGCCGATGCTGTAGTAAAATTGCTGGCTGGAGCCCACCAGCGCCTTGGCTGCGCCCAGCCTGCCGCAGCGGGCTACGGCTTCCAGTACCGCCGCGCGGCCAAGGCCCATCCGGCGGTAGTCGGGGTCGGTGGCCACAGGCTCCACCAGGGCGGCGTCATCGCCGGGCAGGTACCAGGTTCCGCAGTGGGACACATAGCTGCCGTCGGGCGCCGCGACGCAGATCACCGTTTCCGGGTTGACGCCGGGGCCGGACAGCATCCGCTTGCGCACGGCAATGGTTTCTTCCGACATATCGGCTTCTCCCGGGTGGTTGAAGCCCCGCCACAAGCACCTGTTATACTGCTCCCACTTCCAGTCATCCGCCATGCTGATAATGGAGAAGCCTTCCGGCAGGCGGTAGGCGGGTGCGGAGGGGATGTCGATGGCGGCGATATGCTCCGCGTCTCCGGTGGGAACAAAGCCCATCCTTCTGGCGATACGCTGAAATTCCCGGTCGTTGTTGTCGATGACGGCCCTGAATTTGCCTTCGCTGTTCAGATGACGGCGGGCGTAGTCCAGCATTTCGGCCTTCAGGCATGCGTACCGCTCATCTACCAAGATGTATCCGTCGCCCAGCTCGCTTTCATAGGTGGCCAGGCCCACGATTTCCCCGTCCGCTTCCCAGATGCCGATCCTGTTCAAATAGCTGTCGTTGAGGCAGCTGTGGCCGATCATCCATTCCCAGCGCCCCCAGGGAAAATTGGGGGATTGAAGCTTGCCCCTGTTCAGGCGGATGAGAAATTCCCGAACCCTCATATATTCCGCGGTGTACAGCTTTTCACCGGAGTAGTTGCGCAAGGTGGCAGGCATACGATTTCCTCACTTTCTTATGGGGCCCACATTCCGCCGTGGCGGAACGCGGCCGTTTACCCAAAACAAAAAAACCTTTCCCATTGCCGGAAAGGATCATATGCACCTAAAGCGATAGAACGCTATATCGCCCTATTGCCAGATGGCTGCACCGATCCAATTCCAACAAAGCCACAACCCCGTGTACCGTGGGCTTGCGGCATTTTTGCTGAATATCGGATCAGTAAACCATCATGACACCTCTTTTTTGTAAGATGGCTCTATTATAGCCGCCCACAATAAAAAGCGCAACCGTTTTTTGGGCGGGGGCGTGCGGCCAGAACCCCTTGGCCGCGCTGGACTTTCCGGTGCCAAGCTGTTACAATGCACAAAGAAGTTTCTTCCGCACATTATACGCAAATGATGAAGGGGGAGCGCCGATGAGAGATTTTGATGTGAACAGCGGTTTTCTGTATGCCGTCACGGCCGTAGTGGTGGTTTTTGTGCTGTTCCAGTCGGGCTATTTTCTGTACCGGGCGTACAAGCGGGCCGTTGAAATGAACATCAGCAAATCGCTATTGAAAAAAACAATCGCCTCCAGCGCGGTGTTCACCATCGCCCCGGCGGCGGCCATACTGATTGGCGTCATATCGCTTTCGGCTTTTCTGGGGCTGCCGCTGCCCTGGCTGCGGCTGAGCGTGCTGGGGGCCATTACCTACGAATTGCCCGCCGCCACCACCACGGCTGCGGCGATGGAGCTGAGCCTTGATCAGACCATTACCGACGCCAGGGCGTTTAGCGCCATCGCCTGGGTAATGACACTGGGCATCATTCCCGGCATATTTGTAATTCTTTTTGCGCTCAAGAAAATACAAAGGGGCATTATCAGCCTAAAGGCCAGGGACGAAAAATGGGGCGACGCCTTTTTGACCAGCCTGTTTCTGGGCATGATATCGGCCTTTCTCGGCATGCTTTTTGCCAGGGTGCGGGAGGGGCTGCCCGGCTTTGTTCCCCTGGCGGTGGCGCTTGCATCGGCTGTTTTGATGGCCCTGTGCGGGCTTTTGATCAAAAAGGCCAAGGCCGCCTGGCTGGAGCAATACGCGCTGCCCATCAGCATGCTGGGGGCGATGGCGCTTTCCATCCCCCTTGCCGCCATTATGAAATGAGGAGAGTGCGCCCATGAAAAAAGATTACAGCGAAGCCGTTCATTTCTATGGCCGCATCTTTGTGGCCGGGGGCATATTGCTGATGCTTATGGTGCCTGTGGCCATATGCGTGTATTACGATGCCTGGCCCGCCTTTACCCATGTGCTCAAGGGCTTATTGGGGGTGGCACCCATCTTTTGGACGGTGGGCATCATTGAGGTGTTCACGTTTACCCCCATGCTGGGCTCCGGCGCGTCGTACCTGGCGTTTATCACCGGGAACCTGACCAATCTGAAGGTGCCCTGCGCGCTGAACGCCATGGAGGCCGCCAAGGTGAAGCCCGGCACCGAGGAGGGCGACGTGATCTCCACCATTGCGGTGGCCTCCTCCGCCATCGTCAATACACTGATCCTGGCTTTGGGCGTGCTGCTGCTGTCCTATCTTCGCCCCGTGCTGAAAGCGGATATTTTACAGCCGGCTTTTGCCAATATACTGCCGGCGCTCTTTGGCGCGCTGGCGGTGGTATATATATCAAAAAACTGGAAGCTGTCCATAACGCCGGTGATATTGATGACCGCGCTTTTTCTTGCACTCCCCGGCCTTGCGTCATCCGTGGGCGTCCTGGTGCCGCTGGGGGCGCTGGCGGCCATCGGCGCGGCGCGGATACTGTACAAAAAAGGTTTGCTGTAAGGAGGGTTTTCATTGCCGGGTTGGTTGATAGCTGCTGTTATCGCACTTTTTTTTGTGGTTGTACTTGCGCGCACCTTTGCTTTTGGGCCACAGGCGCAGGCATTGCCCGAGCCCCTTGACGTATCCCTTGACGAGGACAGGGTTGCCCGGGACATGCAGGCCGTTATCCGCGTGAAAACCGTATCCTTTCAGGACAAATCCCTGGAGGACGGGCAGGCGTTTGAGGAGTTTCCCCGGCTGCTTACAAAGCTGTATCCCCGCCTTCATGAAAAGCTGGTTCAGGAGCGCATAGGCGAAAGGGGCATTTTGTACCGCTGGCCGGGCAGGCGCAGCGACAAGCCCGGCGTGCTGATGGCCCACTATGACGTGGTGCCGGTGCAGGAGGAAACCTGGGAAAGGCCGCCCTTCTCAGGCGATATTGAAAACGGCGTTTTGTGGGGCCGTGGCACGCTGGATACCAAATGCACGCTGTTGGGCGTTATGGAGGCGGCGGAAAAGCTGATTTCGGAAGGCTTTGTGCCGGAAAACGATTTGTACCTGGCCTTTGCCGGGGATGAGGAGATATTCGGCCGGGGCGCGCCGGATATTGTGGCGGAGCTTACGCGGCGCGGCGTTACCCCCGCCTTTGTGCTGGACGAGGGGGGCGCGGTGGTGGAAAACGTGTTCCCCGGCGTAAAGGAGCCCTGCGCGTTGGTCGGGCTGGGGGAAAAGGGCATGATGAACGTATCCTTTGAGGCATTGTCCCCCGGCGGGCACGCCTCCACGCCGCCGCCCCATACCGCCGCGGGCATTGTGGCCAAGGCCGTGACCAGGGTGGAGGGGCGGCCCTTCCCCTTCCGGCTCACCCCCGCCGTGCGGCAGATGTTTGATGGCCTGGGCCGCCGCTCCGGTTTTATATACCGCATGATTTTTGCCAACCTCTGGTGCTTTGCGCCGCTTTTGAACATGCTGTGCAAAAAAAGCGGCGGGGAGATGAACGCCCTGGTGCGGACCACCTGCGCCTTTACGCGCATGTCCGGCAGCCCGGCCCACAATGTGCTGCCGCAAAAGGCCATGGCGGGGGCCAACCTGCGCCTGATTGGCGGGGATACGATGGAGAGCGCCCTTGAACGGCTGAAGCAGACCGTGGGGGATGACCGGGTATCCGTGACCGTTCTGGACGGCACCAATCCATCCCCCTGCTCTTTGGCGGGCGGGGAGGCCTGGGACCGCCTGAAGACCGCCATCGGCCAAACGTGGCCCGGCGCCGTCACCGCCCCCTACCTGATGGTGGCCGCCAGCGATTCCCGCCACTACGCCGCTATCAGCCATCATGTGTACCGCTTCTCCCCCCTGGCGCTGACGCTTGCGGAGCGCAGGTCGATTCACGCCGACAACGAGCGGATACCCCTTGACAAGCTATATGACCTGGCGCGGTTTTATGTGCGGCTGATAAGGCTGATGTAAAGGGGCGTCGCCGCGCCTAAGGGGATTTCAACCTTGCCTGAATACCGTTTATGAAGGAGAATGCGTATGGAACTACCGCGCATGGGCCAGGGCACCTGGCATATGGGCGACGACCCGAAAAGGCGCGGGGAGGAAATTGCCGCGCTCAGGGAAGGCGTCAAGCTTGGCATGACCATGATCGACACCGCGGAAATGTACGGCGAGGGCCGCTCCGAATCGCTGGTAGGGGAAGCCATTGAAACAATACCCAGGGAGCAGTTGTTCCTTGTGTCAAAGGTGTACCCCCACAACGCGGGCAGGAACCGCATTTTCCGTTCCTGCGAAAACACCCTGCGCCGCATGAAGACCGGTTATCTGGACGTATACCTGCTTCACTGGCGCGGCGGCGTGCCGCTTCATGAAACGGTGGAGTGCATGGAGGAGCTCAAGCAGCGCGGCCTCATCCGCGCCTGGGGCGTATCGAATTTTGACACTGGGGATATGAAGGAGCTTTTTACAATCCCCGGCGGTGAAAACTGCGCCGTGAACCAGGTGCTCTACCACTTGGGTTCCCGGGGGATTGAGTACGACCTGCTGCCCTGGCTGAAGGAGCGCCGCGTGCCCGTGATGGCCTATTGCCCCCTGGCCCAGCAAAGCCTGCTGAAGCCGGAGCTTTTTCGCAGCAAGGCGGTGCTGAAGGTGGCGGCCGCCCGCGGCATCACCCCCGCCCAGGTGCTGCTGGGCTTTATATTGCGTGACCCGTGCCTGATCCCCATTCCCAAGGCGGGCAGCGCAAGCCACTTGAGGGAAAACGCGGCCATGCTGCACATGCCGCTCTCAGCGGAAGAAATTGAGCTGTTGTCAAACGCTTTCCCCGCCCCCGGATATAAAACGCCCCTGGACGTGGAGTAGCCATGGGCAGAATCCGCGACATGACAACGGGAAGCCCCCGCCGCCATTTGATTGCCTTAGGCCTGCCCATCACCGCGGGCATGGCCTTTCAGCAACTGTATACCATTGCGGACGGTGCTGTGGTGGGCCGGCTGATTGGCATTAAGGCGCTGGCCGCCGTGGGCGCCACGGGCTGGCTGTCCTGGATGGCCTTTTGCATGGTGCTGGGCATGACCCAGGGCTTTTCCATAATCCTGGGCCAGCGGTTCGGCGCGGGGGACGAGGCGGGCCAGCGCAAGGCGCTGACTCTTTCCGGGCTGCTTTCCATTATCGCGGCGCTTTTGCTGTCCGCCGCCGGGCTTGTGTTTTTGGAGCCCCTTTTGGTGCTGGCCCGCACGCCGCGGGAGGTTTTCAACGATGCTGCCGCGTATGTTTCCTGCTTGCTTTGCGGGCTGGCCATAACGGCTTTGGGGCAGTGGGCGGCGGCCTCGCTGCGGGCGCTGGGGGACAGCCGCACGCCGCTAAACGCCATGCTTGCGGCTTCGGCTGTCAATATTGTGCTGGACGTGGTGTTTGTGGCGCTTCTCCGCCTGGGCGTGCCGGGCGTTGCCGTGGCGACGCTGCTGGCCCAGGGCGTGGCGGCATTGCTATGCGTGAGGGCGCTTTTCAAATACCCCGCGCTTCGGCCCCGGCGGGAGGACTGGAGGCCGGGAAAAGCGATGTTTGCGGATTTGATGCGGCTGGGCATGAGCCCTGCGCTGCGCAACGTTATCACGGCCATTGGCGGCCTTGTGGTGCAGGCAGCAATCAACGGCTACGGCGTGCTGTTTGTGGCGGGGATCGCCGCCGCCAGGCGCATATATGGGCTGATGGAATTGCCGATAGGCGGGCTGGAGGGGGCCGTGGCCGCGTTTGCGGCGCAAAACCGCGGCGCGGGGCACGCAAAGCGCATTGAAAAGGGCGTGAACACCGCCACGTGGCTGGCCCTGACCAGTTCTGCCGTCATGGGCGGCTTGGCGCTTTTGTTTTGGGAAGCTTTGCTGCGCCTTTTCATTGCGGGTCAGCCTAGTGAAATGGCGCAGGCGCTTGAGGCCGGGCACGGCTGTTTGATAGCCATGGCCCTATGCCTGCCCGCGCTGTACATGCTG
>JAEWNM010000072.1 GCA_023392755.1 Bacillota bacterium | reverse complement strand
TTTTGTAAGCGGTTTGTAGCTCTTTGTTTGACGCTTGCCATGGTGTTTGGAATGCTTCCGGGGCTGACATGGACGGCGCGCGCCGCCGATATTGAACGTACCGCAAATGTGTACGATCGTATTCTTTTTACTGTGCACGACCTGTTTGGCGTGGATGACATGGGTTATGAGGGAAGTACGGGCAGTGTTTCCCGGCCTGTAAACCAGTTTTCCCAATACGGCTACTTATATGCCGTTGGAACGAATTTTGAGTGTAGCTATGGTAACAGCAGTGACATTTATTATGATGGGGATCATCTGGAGTTTACAGCCAACTCTGCCGGGATATATACGTTTACGGCGGAGCGATATCTTTATGAGGGGGATGGCAACAACATCGTATCAAGCAAAACAATTCAGGTTACTATAGGCGCGGCGCCCACGAACATCATGTTGACGAATGATTCCATCAACGCATCCGCGACGGGCGCGGGCGCGGAGGTCGGCACGCTGAGCACTGAGGATGCCGATTTGGGGGATTCACATAACTATGCGCTGGTATCCGGAACAGGCGATACCCACAATGGCGATTTCCAGATCGTTGGCACGTCGCTGCAGACAAAAACACCGCTTTCGGCTGGCACCTATTCCATATGCGTGCGGACGACGGACAGCGCCGGCAGGTGGTATGATAAAGCATTTACAATTACCGTGGTTACACCGATTGCCATTCCCACTGTGACAACAGGCGATGCGAGCAATCTTGTTTCCACCGGCGCAACGCTGAATGGAACTGTTAACCCTAACAATGGCAGCGCGACAGTGACGTTTGCCTATGGGCTGACCACAAGTTACGGCTCCACGGCCACCGCATCCCAGAGCCCGGTTTCCGGGTCCGCTGATGTGAATGTCAGTGCCGATTTGACCGGGCTGAATCCAAATACTCTGTATCACTATAGGGTGTCCGCCACCAACAGCGCTGGTACGGGTGCCGGTGACGACAATACATTCACCACAAGCAAAGCGAAGCCATCGGCAGCGACGGGCGCGGCAAGCAGTGTTTCCGCAACCGGCGCAACACTGAATGGCACGGTAAACGCCAGCAATGAAAGCACCACGGTATCCTTTGAATATGGATTGACTGCCGGCTACGGCACAAATGTGTCGGTTTCAGGCACGGTCACGGGTTCTGACAATACGTCGGTAAGCCAGGCCATTACCGGGCTTGCGCCCAACACAACATATCATTACCGCATTGCGGCCGGCAACCTGACCGGCGTCACAAAAGGCGAGGATCAGACGTTTACAACGGACGCTGTTGCCCCGACTGTCACCAGTCTAAGCGCCGATGCCGTTACTACATACGGCGCGACGCTCAATGGCACGGTCAATGCCAACAATGCAAGCACGGACGTTACTTTTGAATACGGGACCAGCACTTCCTACGGGTCGGCAATTGAGGCGGTGCAAAGCCCGGTAACCGGCATGGGAGAAACGGCCGTCAGCGCCGGGATCACAGGCCTTAAGCCCAACACCGCGTATCACTTCAGGGTCAAAGGCGAAAACGTTGGAGGTACGGCCAATGGGATGGATTATGCCTTTACCACCGAAAAAGCCGCGCCCCAGGCGGTCACCGATGAAGCGAGCGGCGTTACCTCTACCGGGGCTGCGCTGAACGGCACGGTGAACGCCAGCAATGAAAGCACCACGGTCACATTCGAATACGGCCTGACGGAAAGCTACGACACCAGTGTTTCCGCTGCGCCCGCAACCGTTTCGGGTTCGGATGATACGGATGTGAACCATAATCTTTCAGGGCTTGCTCCATACACCACGTACCACTACAGGGTGGTTGCGGCAAACGATACGGGAACCACCGAAGGCCTGGACAAGACTTTTACCACCTTGGCCATCCCGCCGGCTGTTAGCACCGGGACAGCCAGCGGCATCACTTCCTCCGAAGCAACATTAAGCGGCAGCGTGAGCGCCAACAATGCCGGAACGGCGGTACATTTTGAATACGGTCCAAATACCGGTTACGGCCAAACCGCAGACGCCACGCCCGGTACGGCAAGCGGAACGGGCAACACGAGCGTCAGCGCCGTGCTCACGGGCCTTACGCCCAACACGACATATCATTACAGGCTGGTCGGCGCAAGTGTGGGCGGAACCACCAATGGCATGGATGCTTCCTTCACCACGGCGGCTATTGCGCCTGCCGCGTCCACCTTGGCCGCCGCATCCATTACACCTACGGGAGCAACATTGAGGGGCACGGTAAACGCCAATAACAGCTCGACGCATGTGCAATTTCAATACGGGCTCACGGAATCCTACGGCATGGCCGTGCCGGCAGAAACGCAGTGGGTTTCGGGGACAAGCGATGCGGAGGCGATATGTGTACTTACCGGGCTGACCCCCAATACAACGTATCATTACAGGATTGTGACGAGCAATGACGCCGGCACTACATACGGCATGGACCAGGCATTCACCACGCCGCTGAAAACGCCCCCTGCTCTGACGCCTGATACTTTTGAAAACAGCGTCGACAACAACCTGGACATCACCTTTACCGCAAACGCGGATTTTCAGGGCGCAATCACATCCGTCACCTATAACGGAACGCCGCTTTCCACACCGGCGGATTATACGGTAACCAGCGGAAAGATTACACTCAAGCCTGCCGGCGGGAATGCCGCGCTGAGAACGCCCGGGACAGCAGGCCTTGTGATATCCGCCAATGGATACGATGTATCCAGCGTGTCCCAGACTATCGTCGCTGGTATGGCGTCGGCCATGGAGATCACCGTTCAGCCTGTGCCGGGTTTTAGCAGCGGCGACCTTTTCGCCACCCAGCCTGTGCTCGCGCTGAAGGATCAGTACGGGAATGTTTGCGTGAACGGCCTTTCGGCCGGCGCGTCAGTGACTGCTCTTCCCAATCCTGTGACTGCGGGGAGGGGAACCTGGTCAATTTCGGGAACCGACAACGTAAGCGCGGTAAACGGCATTGTCACATTTGCCGATTTGGCATGCACCTTGCTGACGCCAGGCCTGGGCACAATGGTTTTTCATCCCAACTCGGGATCGGGGTCTGCGTCTTCGGTGGAAAGCGCAGCGTTTGACATCCCCCTGAAAGCCGCGGTGGCGCTTGGGGCGGATATCACGGACAACAGCGTGGACAATGACCTTGTTATTACCTTTGCCTCCACGGCGCTGTTTTCTGAATCCATCACCGGCGTCACGTTTGGCGGCGCGGCCTTGGCGGAGGGTGTGGATTACCAGGCGAGCGAGAGCAGTATCACCCTGAAGCCGGCAGGCGGGAATCCGGCGCTCAGAACACCGGCCACGGCCGAACTCATCATAACCGCCGAAGGGTTCAATGACAGCACCGTTACCCAAACCATCACAGCGGGCCAGGCGGCCGGTATTGTGGTTGGCGTTCAGCCTGTGCCCGGCGAGAACAGCGGGGATGTGTTTTTGACCCAGCCTTCCGTTTTGCTCAAGGACCAGTACGGGAATACCTGCCAGGACGGCCCGTCATCATCGGCGGAAATAACGGCGACGGCTGCCGACGGAACAGGGACATGGGAAATCGGGGGAACAGCGGCCGTAACGGCGGTCAACGGCTCCGCTGCGTTTACCGGCCTTGCCTGTACGCAATTGACACCCGGCACGGGCATAATGGTCTTTGCCTGCGGCGGTGCGGCGGGAAGCAGCACATCGTTCAGCCTGCCGCTGAAGGCGGCAGCCACCTTTGCGGCGGATACCACGGATAATAGCGTGGATCATGTGCTGGAATTGAGTTTTAGCGCTTCTTCCGGCTATGCGGGATACGTCAGCGGCGTCACGTATAACGGCACGTCCTTGACAGAAGGCATCGATTACGAAGTATTCGCGGACAGAATCGCCTTGAATCCCGCCGGAGGGAACCTGGCGCTCAGAACGCCGTCCACGGCAGAGCTTATCATAACAGCCGAAGGGTTCAGGCAGAGTTCTGTCACCCAAACCATAACGGCCGGTGTTGTGGACAGCTTTGCGATAAGCGTGCAGCCGGTACCCGGGGCGGTCAGTGGCGACGCGTTTTCCATCCAGCCGGCTGTCGTATTGAAGGACCAATACGGTAACATCTGTTCTGACGGCGCGTCGGCAACGGCGAATGTAACGGTATCGGCGGTGGCCGGGACAGGAACTTATACGATTGGCGGAACGGTTACGCAGGCCGCCGTGAACGGGGCTGTGGCATTTGAGGACCTTACCTGCACGCAAAAAAACCCCGGCACAGGCATTGTGGGCTTTGCCGCGGGCGGGAAGACCGGGGAAAGCGCACCCTTTGAACTGCCTATAAAGGCGGCAATTGCCTTGGCGGCGGACATAACGGAAAACAACGTGGATAAAGCGATTGATATCACCTTCCCGGCCAACGCCGATTTTGAAGGCAAAGTGAGCGGCGTTTCGTTTAACGGCACGGCGCTGACGCCGGGGACTGACTATCGTATAACAAGCGGGAAGATCTCCTTGAAGCCTGCGGGCGGGAATGCGGTTTTGCAGGTGCCAAAGACGGCCGATGTTCTGGTGACGGCGGCCGGGTATAGACTTAGCACCATCTCCCAGACCATCACCGCGGGCGCGGCAGCCAGCATCGCGGTGGGCACCCGGCCGGTGCCGGGCCTGCTCAGCGGGTATGGCTTCGCCATACAGCCCACAGTCACGCTGAAAGACAGGTATGGAAATGTTTGCGCGGACGGGCCGTCCGCATCAGCCAATGTAACATCGTCGGCAGTGGCCGGAACGGGCAAATGGGCGATTGGCGGAACGGTGACAACGGCGGCCGTACATGGCGTAGCCGCGTTTGCAGACCTTACCTGCACGCAGCAAAACCCCGGTACGGGCATTGTGAAATTTGCCTCGGGCAGTGTGTCCGTGAACAGCGATTCATTTGATCTGCCGCTGATAGCCAGCGTTACGCTGACGGCGGATACTTCTGACAACAGCGTGGACAACGCCCTGGAAATTGCCTTTCCCGTTAACGCCGACTTTGAAAGGAAAGTCACGGGCGTTGTGTATGACGGCGTCGCGCTGACCCAGGGAACGGATTACCGGGTAACCAGCGGGATGATTGCGTTGAAGCCTGCGGGCGGGAACGCTGTTTTGCATGTACCCAAGACAGCCGGTGTGGTGGTATTGGCAAACGGTTATCAGGACAGCACCGTTTCCCAAACCGTTACCGCAGGCGCGGCGGCCAGCCTTGCTGTAACTACCCAGCCCGTGCCGGGAAGGGTCAGCGGCGACGTGTTCCTGACCCAGCCGGTGGTGACGCTGTATGACCAGTACGGCAACATCTGCGCAAACGGGCCGTCGGCGGAGGCTGATGTGACGGTCTTGGCGGCGGCGGGAACAGGAACGTGGTCGATTGGCGGAACGGTATCAAGGGCCGCGGTGAACGGCGTTGTGACATTCGAAGGGCTGACGTCTGCCAATATGACGGTGGGGACCGGCGTGATGGACTTTTCCTGCGGCGCTCTCACGGCTGGCAGCGTGCCGTTTGCAATCCCCGAGCGCAATGCTTCCATATCGCCGTCGGCTGCGCGCTTTGACAAGTATGCCTTAAGCGAAAACTATAAAAGCGTTACGGTAACGCTTACGCTGAACGGCAATACCCTGGACGGCATCAGGAAGGGATCGGCGTTTCTCATCGCGGGAGAGGATTATACGGTTAACGGGAACGCCGCCGTCATCAAAAGAGATTACCTTGCAAAGCTTGGCAGGGGCACCGCGCAGTTCATATTCGATTTCAGCCAGGGAGGGGATGCTTATCTCGCCGTGACGGTATCCGATTCCACGCCGTCATCATCATTGGACGAAACGCCTGCGACCACGGTCATTGTCAACGGCGAAGCCCAGGATGCCGGTACCGCTTCCACCACGGAGGAAAACGGAAAGACGGTAACGACGGTGACGGTGGACAACACAAGGCTTAAGGAGATACTGGATGCCAAGGGGAACAACGCATCCGTTGTGATTCCCATGAACACGGAGGCCAGCGAATCCACCGTGGTCATGAACGGGTATATGATAAACACACTTCAGTCCACTAAGGCGACGCTGACGGTTAAGACCCAGGCCAGCACTTATACACTGCCGGCGGACGGGCTGGATATGAGCGCCATGGCCAGCCGGCTGGGGGAAAATGTGCCCGTGGATAGCGTCAGGGTGCGCATTTCCATATCCGAACCGCCGTCTGATACGGTTTCGGTGGTGGAAGACGCGGCGTCGGAGGGCGGCTTCGCCATTATGGTACCCGCGGTGGAGTTCAAGGTGGAATGCAGCTACGGCGATCAAAAGGCGGAAGTCTCAAACTTCAATGCCTATGTGGAGCGTACAATAGCCATTCCCGACGGCGTTGATCCTTACAAGATTACTACCGCGGTCGTGGTAAGGCCGGACAAATCCACCTATCACGTGCCAACGAAGATCGTCATCATCGAAGGGAAATACTACGCGGTCATCAACAGCCTCACCAACAGCACGTATACGGTTATCTGGCATCCCGTGGCTTATGCGGATATGGCGGACCATTGGGCGCAGGAAGCCGTGAACGACATGGGATCCAGAATGATCGTCACAGGTGTGGATGATAAGAACTACGCGCCGGATACACAAATCACCCGCGCCGACTTTGTGGCAGATCTGGTGCGCGCAATGGGCTTAAATCCAGGCGAAGGGACGAACCCTTACGGTGATGTGAAGGACACGGATTGGTACATTGGCCATGTCAAAACGGCGGCATCTTACGGCCTGCTGGATGGAGACGGGACAAAGTCTTTTGACGCGGACGGGGCCGTAAGCCGGGAGGAAGCAATCAGTATGGTTGTTCGGGCAATGAAGATTGCCAAGATGGAAACCGCCCTGACCGATGCGGAGGTTCAAACGCTGCTTGGGGCCTATACGGACGGCGCATCGGTTGCGCAGGCGGCCAAGGCGGACTTCGCCTTGAGCCTGAAGACGGAAATTACTTTTGATGTCACAAACGGCCTGCTGCCCAAGGAGCATGTCACCAGGGCGGAGGCCGCCGTGATCCTTCGGCTTCTGCTTCAAAAGGCGGAACTGATTTAAGCGCCGGAAGCCGGCATACCATATTCATACAGCAATACCCCGGCCAAAGTCCTAACGGACTTTGGCCGGGGTATTGTTTGATACCGTTCAGCGGTATGCCGCGCTCTTCATATCGTTCAAGGCACGTACGGAATCCCTGTATACCGGGTGGCCGCCGATGACAACACGCCCGTTCTGCGGCGGGACGCCATTGCACCGGGCCACGACCAATTTTACAGCCGCCGCTGCCATATCCTCCTGGTTGATGCGGAAGGTGGACAGCGCTGGTGTATGGGATCCGTTGATCGTATAATCATCAAAGCCCACTACGGAGACATCCTCCGGCACGCGCACGCCTGTTTCCGCCAGCTGGTCGATAAGCTGCAAGGCGATCACGTCGCAGTTGCACACAAAGGCTGTGGGCAGCCTGTCGGGAAGCGCCAGGGGTATAAACGCACCGTGCTCGTCCCTGTCGTTGATGATGCATTCCGCACGAATGGGCAGGTCGCTGGACAGCATAGCGTTGTAATAGCCCAAAAACCGATCCATGATGCTGGTGGTGGCTTTGCGGGTGCCGATAAAGCCGATGTCCCTGTGCCCCAGCTTGATCAAGTGGCCGGTCAGGCGCTTGCATCCGTATACATTATCGCCCACCACCGCGTCGGCCTGTAGAAAGTCGTCATAAAAATCCAAAAAAACAAGGGGGGGTGGGCCTTGGGAAAGCACCTTCAGGTATTCCCTGTCCAGCTGCCCCAATACCACAATGGCGTCCACTTTCGAGCTGCGGACCATGGCGGGCAGGCGCAGGCTGTTTTCGCTGTCCTCCGCCAGAACTTCCAATATGCCGTAATGCCCCGCCTCTGTCAGCCGCTGCACAAGCAGCTTGTACATATGTGAATAAAAGGTATAGCCGCCAAAAAAACGGTCGGCAACCAGAATGCCTATGTCAAAGCTTGAGTTTTCCCGGGCGGCGGAAGACGGGTTGACATAACCCAGCTCACCGGCCTTCGCAACGATTCGCGCTCTCAGCTCTTTGCCGACGCCTGCCTTGCCTGCCAGCGCCTTGGATACGGTTACGGCGCTGACACCCAATTCACTCCCGATATCCCGCATGGTCACATTTCGCAACGGGATTACCTCCCATATATCCTACTGATTATGGCTGTCTACTGCTTTCACCATCGCCTAGCCAATCCCCTTTTTTCGGGCGGTTTTTCATTGCGCCGCAACACCTTGCCGCATGCTTTCGCATAACAGGCATGGCGGACTTGGGATAGAGCGATTGAAGAATGTAAGGCTGGTGAAGCCGGATGTCTGTCAGCCTTTTACGGCACCGCTTGTCATGCCGTTGTAAATCTGCCTCTGAAAGATGAGAAAGAAGATCAGGACGGGAAGAATGCAGATGAGCACACCGGCGCATATCATTTCAAACTGGCCTTTGGTGGGGCCCAGGTATACATACAGCGCGGTGGAAACGGTTTTGAATTTCGCCTTGCTTTGCAGGTACAGGCTGGCATTGTAGTATTCGTTGTAGATGCCTACGCCTTTTAAAAGAATGCAGGTCACCATCGCGGGGCGCAACAGCGGCATCAGTATTTTGAAGAACACGCCGTAGTAGGTGCATCCCTCGATGATGGCGCTTTCATCCAGGGAGGTGCTTAGGTTTTCGAAGTATTGCAGCAGGATGTAAATGGAGATCACATCCGTGCCGATCATCATGAATATGTAGCCGTGCAGCGTATCCACCAGATTGAGGCTTATCATGATCTTGTATACCGTTACCTGCATGGCGATGCCGGGAATCAGCGCGGCCAGCAAAAAGGCGTTGCGGATGACATGATTGCCGGGAAATTTGAAGCGGTTCAGCACAAAGGCCAGCATAGAGCTCATCAGTACCGAAATGGCAATGACGATCACCATCACAAACAGGGAGGTTGCAAACCCTTGGCCGATGCCGCTTTCCTTCCAGAAGGTGATGAAGTTGTCAAAATTCAGCCAATTTGCGGGGGGCGCCATTTTGCTGGTGGTGGAAAATTCCTCCCTTGTTTTGAAGGCTGCGAAAACACAGGTCACCACGGGCAGAATGCAAAAGAAGGAAACAAAAAGCAGGGACAAGTGCTTCAAAAATTTCAGGAAATAATCTTTTGGCGTACGCTCCACACCCATTACATGGCCCTCCCTTGCCGCCTCTGTCTCATTCCGCCCTTTCTTGTTGTGGGGCTGTCGGTGCCCGCGTCACGGAATGCGTATTTGAATACCAGCTTCTGAATGACGGTGACAATGGCTATGATAATGATAAGCACCACCGCCATGGCGCTGGCAAAGCCCACCTTGTGCAGTACATGGGCGGCTTCATGCATCTTGATAAAGTAGGTGGCCGTGCCGTTTCCGCCCATGGAGGTGATGACGTATGGCGGCTCAAAAGCACTCAGGGAGCCTGTAATCGACAGGATCACATTCAGTGTCAGAACCGTGGAAATGCTGGGGAGGATGACATAGCGGAACTGATGCCACCTGTTGGCGCCGTCGATGGAGGCGGCTTCGTACAGGTTTGGGTCCACCGACATGATGGCGCCCGCGAACAGCACCATGTTTTGCCCCATATATTTCCACAGGGAAGTGGCAACCAGCGACCAGTTGTTGATGGATGTGTCCCGCAGCCACCAGGGCAGGCTTTCTAGGGAAAGGCCCAGCCCTTTAAGCACCGTGTCCAGTACAAAGCCGCGGGTGTAAAAAAATTTGAAGATGAAGCCGATGGCGATCCCATTGACAAGAAAGGGGAAAAACATGGCGCCCTTGTAAACGGCCGCAAGTCTTGTTTTAAAGCTCAGTACGGTGGCGAAATACAGCGCCAGCGCGGTTTGAACAAGCGCACCGGCCATGTAGAAAAGGCTCACCTTGAAGGTGGCGAAATACTCGGGCTTCATGAAGATGTCAATATAGTTTTTCAGGCCATAAAAGCCCTTGTTTTTTGTGTAGCTCATGTTGTAGAAGCTGAATTCCACCATTTTGAAAAACGGAAGATATGTAAACAGGACCAGCATAAATACGGGAAGCACTGCAAAGGTGAAAATGACAATGGGCTTTTGCACTTTCGGCCGAAAAAACCAATCCCTTGCGGTGTGCCTTCCCATATCCGGCGGTGTCAAAGGGTTGACCAGGCTCACATGCACCAATCCTTTCCTGCCTGTTTTCAAAAGCGCCTTTCCAAAACAGCCCAAGGGAGGAAGCTCCCCCCTTGAGCTGGACCCGCCGGCCGGGCCGGACAGGCGGTTTCAAGCCGTATTATTCCGCTTCCACTTTGAGCGCCGTTTGCGCGTCGGCCCAAAGGGTGTTCCATTCGCCCATGATGTCGTCAAAGGCCTTGGTGCCGTTGAAGGCGGCCTCGATGAGCTGTTGAATCTTGGTGTTGCCGCCGGCGTTTATCATCAGGGTGCTCTCGGCATTCAGGTCGTTTTTCAGCGTCTCCTCACCGGGCAGCGCGGGATTGTCGGGCACGAACTGCACACCGTCAAAGGAGGCGTACAAATCGGGGTACTCGCCGGTCTTAACAATGGGGATGCCCCCTTCGTTGTAGGCAAAACCGCTTTCATAGGTCAGCCATTTGATGTAGACCATGGCGGCCGTCTGTTGGTTGATATCGGCCTTGGCATTAATGGCGTAGCAGTAGTCCGCGCCGGCTGACGCGTACTGCTTGCCGTTTACGGAAATGGGGAAGGTCATATAGCCGATGTCGCCGCCGTGCTCGCCGGCGTCCCTCATCTGGCTGTAAGCCCAGGAGCCCAGCACCATGCAGCCAATCTCGCCGTTGTTGATCATGGGCTTGCTGCTTTCCCAGTCGGTGGTGGTATAGTCATCTTCGATCAGCTTCTTCGCGGTGGCATCAAAGAGAACCTTGTATACATTGTATGGGCCGGCGCCGTTGCCGGGATCGGCAAAGGGGGCTTTCGTGTGCAGCATCTTCTGGTTGGCATAGTCACCGTCGCCGGTGGCCGAGCCGGAGATGTAGGCATCCCACGCACCCATGGTCCAGCCGGCGGCATAGTTGGTGTACAGCGGGATGGCGTCGGTATTGTCCTTGATCTTTTGCAGCGCGGCAATGAACTCTTCCGGCGTTTTGGGCAGTTCCGTGACGCCCGCTTTTTCAAAAACGGCCTTGTTGTATACAATGCCCTGGGCGTTGCCCGTGGAGGGGATGCCGTAGACGACGCCGTCAAATTGCCGGTTGTCGATGAAATTGTAGGTTGCCTGCATGTCGGCCACCTTGCCGAAGGGGGCGAAATACGTGGGGTATTCGTCCACCTCCACCTCGGGCAGCATCATGATGTCACCCCAATTGTCGCTGCCGGTCAGGCGGATGAGCGCTTCGGAGGCGTAATCTGTAATGCCTTCGTATTCCACGGTGATGTTGGGGTACATTTTGTTGAATTCGGCCAGATACTTGGCAAATGCGCCGGATTCAAGCAAGTCCGTGCGGTGCGTGAGCACCTTCAGCGTGGCCGTCAGGTCCGTGTAGTCGGTGCCCAGCTTGAATGCGTCAAAGGCAGGCAGTTCCGCCGCGTAAGCGGTGAAGACCACGGCCAGGGCCAGCAGCATGCTCAGCAGGACGGCTGTGAGTTTCCTCATGGTTGGGTTCCTCCTTTATTCTGTTAAGTTCACAATTAACTTAATAAGAATTATATATGTTGCCTAACGTAATGTCAAGCACTCCGTGCAGAAATTAAGAATAATCTCCCATGGCAATAGAAAACGAACCCGTATATACAAAATTTCAAAAATATTATTTGCAAATCGCCGAATAAATGGAGACCAATTCATTTTATTTAGCTAACAGTAAAGCGATCGAACTATTTTTGCAGGAACGGTTGCTCTGCGAATTATCCCCGTGAGGGAGGGCGCTTTTTTCTTGACTTAGAGTAGACGTGAAGGTTTAAGATGATGATAACACCATCCATACAGTCGGTGGCCGGTGCGGCCCATAGCTGTACCAGAGCACAATGCACAAGGAGGAAGAGGTTCATGAGAACGATGCAACTGGGTGTTTCCAATCTTATGGTACCGGTGATCGCGGTGGGCTGCATGCGCATCAGCCGTTTGAGCAAAGGGGAGTCGGAGAGTTTTGTACAGGCGGCTTTGGATATCGGCGCCAATTTTTTTGACCACGCCGATATCTATGGCGACGGTGTTTGCGAGGAGGTATTTGCCCAAGCCATCCACATGCATGGCTCCATGCGTGAAAAGATTCTGCTGCAATCCAAATGCGGCATCCGAAAAGGCGTCGCCTTTGATTTTTCCATGGAGCATATTCTCAAATCGGTGGACGGGAGCCTGAAACGCCTGCGGACCGATTATCTGGATGTGCTGCTATTGCACCGCCCCGATGCGCTGGTGGAGCCCCAGGAGGTGGCTGAAGCCTTTGACAGGCTTCACAGCAGCGGAAAGGTGCGGTATTTCGGCGTTTCCAACCAAAACCCCATGCAGATGCAGCTTTTAAAAAAGTTTGTCAGGCAGCCCATCGTGGCCAATCAGCTTCAGCTGAGCATTACAAATGCCACCATGATCTCCCAGGGCCTGCACGTGAACATGCTGGATGAGGACGCCGTGAACAGGGACGGCAGCGTGCTGGACTATTGCCGTATAAACGACATCACCATCCAGCCATGGTCGCCCTTCCAGTACGGCTTTTTTCAGGGCGTATTTCTGGACAATGATGCCTTCCCCAGGCTGAACGCCAAAATCAACGAGATCGCCGCCAAATACGATGCAACCAGCACCACCATCGCCATCGCCTGGCTTCTGCGCCATCCGGCCAATATGCAGCCCGTGACCGGCACCATGAACGAGGACCGTTTGAAGGATTGCGCGAAGGCCGCCGATATAAGGCTCACCAGGGAGGAATGGTACGAGATTTATCTCGCCGCCGGAAACAATCTGCCCTGATTTGTATAATGAACACATGCGCTTCCAAACGGAAGCTGACCGTACGCCTTTATCCCGCGATAAGCTGACGGTATCCCGCATATGAAGCGGGATACCGGGCCGAAAATCTGCCAAAAGTCCAGTCCTCAAGCTTTGGCGTCAATGCACGAATCGCTGAAAAAGGTTGTTGAGCGTATGCGTAAGCGCGGCGGCTGCCACCGATTTGCTTCTGTGGGCA
>JAEWNM010000033.1 GCA_023392755.1 Bacillota bacterium | reverse complement strand
TGCGGGTGCTGATTCCGGCCAATTTCCCCAGTTTCAAAACGGTATATTCCATCTTGCATTCCTCCCGGCACCATTAGCATAAACCTTTACGTAACGTTAATGTCAAGCGGCTTGGCAAACTTTTTTTTGCCTTGCTTCCCCTCTTGAAAGCTTTTTTGCCATGTGATACAATAAGAACAAATGTTCTTAAAATGGAGGGCTGGGGATGGACAGGGTCATCCTGCACTGCGATTGCAACAGCTACTTCGCTTCGGTGGAATGCATTGAGCATCCCGAACTTCGTAAGGTGCCTATGGCGGTGTGCGGCGATCCGGACAGCCGCCACGGCATCATTTTGGCCAAAAATGAACTGGCCAAAAAATATGGCGTCGCAACGGCGGAAACCATTTGGCAGGCCAGGCGCAAATGCCCCGGTCTTGTTCTGGTGCCGCCCCATGGCGACAAGTACGAGGATTATTGCCGCAGAATCAACGAGATCTATGCCCAGTATACCGATCAGGTGGAATCGTGCTCCATAGATGAATCGTATCTGGACGTTACGGACAGCCGGCGGCTTTTCGGCACGGGGCGGAATATTGCCGATACGCTGCGCCGCCGGGTGTGGGAGGAGCTGGAGCTTACCATATCCGTAGGTGTATCCTTCAACAAGCTGTTTGCGAAAATGGGATCAGATTACAAAAAGCCAAACGCCACCACTGTCATCACCCGGGATAATTTTCGAAGCATACTCCACCCCCTGCCGGTGGAGGCCATGATGTATGTGGGCAAGGCGGCCAAAGAGGTGCTCAGAAAAAACTTTATCACCACCGTGGGCGAGCTTGCCAACACGCCTGTAGAGCATTTGACGCGGCTGCTGGGCGCGGGGGGAGAAGCCCTCTGGCATCAGGCCAACGGGCTGGATGAAAGCCCCGTGCTCCACCCCGGGGAGGGAGACCCGGTGAAAAGCGTGGGCAACGGCATCACCTTTTGCCGGGACCTGAAAAGCCTGGAGGATGTGAAGGCGGGCCTTTTGATGCTGTGCGACAGCGTGGGAGCCAGGCTTCGCCGCCATGGGCTGATGGCCCGGTCCATCGCCTTGCATATCAAGGACCCTGATTTGAAGACCATCTCCCGGCAGGCGCAGCTCCCCGGCGCTGTTCAGACATCAAGGGAGCTGTATGAGGCCGCACTGCCTCTTTTGTGCCGATCCTGGAACACTAACGCCCCCATCCGCACACTTACGGTAACGGCCGGAAGCCTGTGCCTGAAGGAGGAGGGCGGCTGTCAGATCAGCCTGTTCCCGGCGGAGGCCAGGCGTCAGGAAAAGCAAACCAGGCTGGAGGCGGCCATCGACAGTGTGCGATGCCGCTATGGCCGGGAAGCCGTAACGGTGGGCACGGTGCTTTCCTCCGACATCCTTAAGCGCCAGGATTAGGATATACGGTATGGTGGAATCCAGCCTTCCGCATTTGGCAAATGAAATTTCGAAATTGCGGAAGGACTTTTTTTGCCGGCGTCGAATAAAAAGACGTTTTCCGATTCTATTCGGAAAGAAAGGAAATGTCCCGGTTATGATGAAGGCGATTCGTTCGCTGATTTGCTGGCTGCCCCTGATGACATTTATGTGCATGACGCCCGCTTCCGTAAAGGCCGCTTCGCTAAGTGAGGACCTGTACAGCTTTCAGGTGCTGGTCGGCGGGGAAACCATTACCCTCCCGTGCACCTACGACCGAATGCGGCAAGCCGGCTGGACCTACGCCGGCAACGCAGAGGAACTGTTGAAGCCGGAACAGCGCACCGTTTCATCCGCCTGGGAGAAAAACGGTGTTTTGCTGTCCGGCGAAATGGTGAACACTTCCTGGGACGTACTCCCTGTAAGGGAGTGCGTGCTGGCCGCGGTGAGGCTGGAGGCTTCTGCGGCTCGGGTGACGCTGCCGGGCGATGTGCTCATAGGCGTGTCCACCGACAAGGAAGTGATGAACGCCTACGGTGCGCCTTCCGCCGTCTATGAGGACGGTGAGGTTCACAAGTATACCTATCAACTGGATTACGAACAGGAGGCCCTGTTTGCTTTCGCCGCGGATACGGGCGTGCTGCGCGATGTATTCCTGCGCAATGTGGTTATGTCCGCCGCGCCGGATCCCGAGGCGCTGTTGGACGGTTCCACCCCCGGCGCATCGTCATACCGCGCCCCCGACAGCCTGGGGGAGGACCCCCTGTCCTTGCATGTATCCTACGGCAACATGCTGTACGCCCTGCCTGCCCCCGTAGCCGAATTTGTGCGCAACGGCTGGGCGCTGTCGGATGGCGGAGACAGCGTTGTAAAAGCCTACGGCTCCGGGCAGCTTACATTGTCCCTTGGCGGAAGGCGCTGGACCACCTGGGTGTACAATGATTCAGACAAGGCCGCCCTGGCCGGCAATTGCCTTGTTACCACCATCGTCAGCGATGCGGCCAGGGGCGACGCGCCCCTTGTTCTGCCCGGCGGGGTCACCGCGGGCATGGCGGAGGAAGCGGCGCTGGCCGTATATGCCGGTCTTGCCGTCAAGGTCAGTGAAACGGATGTCTACCGCAGGTACACATTTTCGGGCGGCCGGGCGGGCATCGTTCTTAGTGTGCAGCGCAGCACCGGGCTCGTAAGCCGGGTGGAGGCAACGAACACGCCGTGAGCCGCTGTGTATTTCCCTTGTTTTTCCTTGACAGATGGCGGTGCATGGGCTATAATGCTCGCAAATCACAGCTTCCTGGAGGAATTCCGCGATGACGCTTGCTTCTTTGAAGGGTTTGTTCTCGTTTATGGGCCGGAGCGGTTACCGCTTCGGCTATTTGAGCAACAGAATAAACCCGGGGGAGAAGAGTTTTCCCCGCCGGTAGCGGCGGTGCTTACAAGTGTAAGAGAGCTCTTTTCGGGCTCTCTTTTCTTATATCTTTCCTTTTACCATAACAACGCGAAGGAGGTCTTTCCATGATCGTCGTGCTGAAAAAAGGCACCCCGGAGCAGGAGATTCTGGCGCTTTCCGAAAATATTGAACTGCAGGGCGTGTCCGTAAACCCTGTGCGCGGCACGGACCTGACCATTTTGGGGCTGGTTGGGGATACCAGCAAAATCGATGTATCGCGCCTGGAGGCCAGCCCTTATGTGGACAGGATCATGCGGGTGCTGGAGCCCTTTAAAAAGGCCAACCGCATGTTCCATCCCGTGAATACGGAGTTCTTGGTATGCGGCCAGCGGATAGGCGGAGAAAGGCTGGCCGTTATCGCGGGCCCATGCTCCGTGGAATCCGGGGCGCAGATCACACAGATAGCGGAATCGGTCAAAAAGTCCGGAGCCCACTTTTTGCGCGGCGGCGCATTCAAACCCCGCACCTCCCCCTATGCTTTCCAGGGCCTCCGGTACGACGGCCTCAATATGCTGGCGGAAGCCAGGGAAACGACGGGCCTGCCCATTGTGTCGGAAATCATGTCCCCCCAGGATATTGAGGTGTTTGAGGAAAGAGTCGATGTGATCCAGGTGGGTGCCCGGAACATGCAGAACTTTGATCTTTTAAGGCAGCTTGGCAAATCGAAAAAGCCCATTTTGCTCAAAAGGGGTCTTTCTTCCACCATTGAGGAATGGCTTATGTCCGCGGAATATATCCTGGCGGGGGGCAACGAGCAGGTGATATTGTGCGAGCGTGGCATACGCACCTTTGAAACCTATACCCGCAACACCATTGATTTGAGCGCCATCCCGGCGGTGAAAAAGCTTAGCCATCTGCCGGTGATCGTTGATCCCAGCCATGCCGCCGGGAAATGGTGGATGGTATCGCCCTTGGCCAGGGCCGCTGTGGCCGTTGGGGCGGACGGGCTGATGATTGAGGTGCACAACGACCCCGCCCACGCGCTGTCCGACGGGCAGCAATCCATTACCCCCGAAGGCTTTGACGCCGTCATGAAGGAGCTAAGGCCCATTGCCGCCGCCATAGGCCGTACCATCTGATAAGGAGGGTTTTCATGCTGCTGCGCGTGGAATTGGGGGAAAAAAGCTACGACGTGCGCCTTGGCCGGGGCATGCTGGGCCGGGCCGGGCAGGAGCTTAAAAACAGCCTGCCCTGCCAAAAATGGATGATCGTCACCGATGAGAATGTGGGTGCGCTGTACGGGGATGCCGTTGAAGCCTCCCTTAAGGGGGCTGGCCTGAAGGCGGTCCGCCTGACGCTGCCGGCGGGGGAAGCCACCAAATCCCTTGCCGTGCTGGAAAGGACGTACCACGCCCTTTGTCAGGCCGGGATCAGCCGGGGCGACGGTATACTGGCGCTGGGGGGCGGCGTGATCGGCGACCTGTCCGGCTTTGCCGCCGCGACTTACCTGCGGGGCGTCCCCTACGTGCAGGTTCCCACCTCCCTTCTGGCCCAGGTGGACAGCGCCGTTGGCGGCAAGGTGGCCGTTGACCTGCCGGAAGGGAAAAACCTGGTGGGAAGTTTTTATCAGCCCCAATTGGTGCTAATCGACCCGGATACCCTTTTGACGCTGCCGGACAGATACTTTGCCGACGGTATGGGGGAGGTTATCAAATATGGCTGCATCAGGGACGCAAGGCTGTTTGAACTGCTGAAGGAAAATCCCGGCCGGCAGGCGCTTGCGCCGCACATGCAGGATATCATTGCGGCATGCGTTGCCATCAAGGCGGATATCGTATCCCGGGACGAGCATGACACCGGGGAGCGGATGCTGCTCAACTTCGGCCATACCCTGGGCCACGCGGTGGAGGCGCTGCAGGGTTATGCGGGCTTCAGTCATGGAGAGGCCGTAGCGGTGGGCATGCACCTCATTTGCCTGCTGGCCGAAGAAAAGGGGCTTACGGAAAAGGGCACGGCGCAGGCGCTTTTTGATTGCTTGCAGGCCCACCGGCTGCCCGTATCCGTGCATCTTGCCAAGCCGGACCGGCTGCTTGAAATGCTGGGCCGGGACAAGAAAAACATCGGCAGGTCGCTTTCCGTTGTGCTTTTGAACCGCATCGGTGAGTCGCGTCTGCATCAAACCACGCCTGACTTCTTCGCGGGGGTGGAAAAATGGCTGCTGTAACGCTTTATCCTGGCCGGCTCAAAGGCGTGCTGGCGGTGCCTCCTTCCAAGTCCGTTGCCCACAGGGCCATGATTTGCGCCGCGCTGGCAGCGGGCGAAAGCCATATTTCCCCCGTGGACGTGTCCGATGATATGCAGGCCACCCTTTCGTGCATGGCGGCGCTGGGGGCAAGGTATACGCGGGAGGGGGATTGCCTTCAAATCACGGGGCGGGACCGCATGCCGGATAACGTGCCGGTGATGGATTGCCTGGAATCCGGCTCCACCCTCCGTTTTTTGATGCCTCTGTCCCTGGCGGTTGCGGGGGGCGGCACTTTTTTGGCCAAAGGCCGCCTTGCACAGCGGCCTCTGGGCCCATATGAAACACTGTTTGCCCGGCAGGGTGTGGCGTTTGACAGGATTGCGGGCGGCTTTTCCATTCGGGGCAGGCTTGCCCCGGGGCGCTTTGAGCTGCCGGGTGATGTATCCTCCCAGTTCATCACCGGGCTTCTGCTGGCGCTGCCGCTGCTTGAGGCCGATTCGGAGATACTGCTTACCACGCCCATGGAGTCGCAGGGATATGTTCAATTGACATTGGATACCATGGCGGATTTCGGCGTGATTTCAAAGCATTTTGACTCCAATAGGTTTTTGGTTCCCGGCGGGCAGCGTTATCTTCCCCGCGCTTATGCGGTGGAGGGTGACTATTCCCAGGCGGCGGTGCTTTTTTGCGCCGGTGCGCTGGGGAGCAGCATTTGGGTGCAGGGGCTGAAAACCGATTCCCGCCAGGGGGACAGGGCCATCATCGGGCTGCTTGAGCAAATGGGGGCGGCCTTTGGGCGGGATGGGGGACAATGCGCCGTAATCGGCGGAAGCCTGCACGGCATTGACGTGGAAGGAAGCCAGATTCCCGATATCCTGCCCATGCTGGCCCTTGTTTGCTGCCTGGCCAGGGGAGAGAGCCGCATTGAAAACGCGGGAAGGCTGCGCTTGAAGGAGTGCGACCGCTTTGCAGCCACCGTTCAGGAGCTTGATAAGCTCGGCGCCGATATCCGGGTGCAGGGGGATACCATTGTCATCAGCGGCCGGGAAACGCTTTTGGGCGGCGTCACCGTGGACAGCCACAACGACCACCGCATGGCCATGATGCTTTCCATTGCCGCGCTTCACTGCCAAAGGCCTGTACAATTGGAAGGGCCGGCCTGTGTGAAAAAGTCCTGGCCGGGTTATTGGAACGATTACAAAAAGCTGGGAGGAAGCATTTTATGAGCAGCAGCTTCGGCAGATATTTGAAACTGTCCCTGTTCGGGGAATCCCACGGGGTAGGCCTTGGCATCGTGCTGGACGGGCTGCCGCCGGGCCTTGCGCTGGATCTTGACGAAATCGGCCGGGAGATGGGCCGCCGTGCTCCCGGCAGGAACGACCTGTCCACGCCCAGGCGGGAAAACGACGTTCCCGAGATTCTATCCGGCATGTACGGCGGCAGGACCACCGGCGCGCCCTTGGCAGCGCTGATCAGGAGCAGGGACACCCGTTCCCAGGATTATGGCGAGGCGCTGGACAAGCCCCGGCCCGGCCATGCCGACTACACGGGGCATGTGCGCTACTTTGGCTTTGGCGACCATCGGGGAGGCGGCCATTTTTCAGGACGGCTCACCGCCCCCATCGTGTTTGCCGGGGCGGTGTGCAAGCAGTGGCTGAAGGAACACAACATCCGCATTTTCGCCCATATTCAAAGGCTGGCGGGTATCGACGACGGAAGCTTTCTGGACAATGCCCTGGAAGAAGCGTTCCTGTCCTCCCTGGGCCGGGAGACGCTGCCGCTTTTGCACCCTGCCTTGCGGGAGGACATGACACAGGCGATCCTTGCAGCCAAGGAGCAGGATGATTCCGTGGGCGGCATCGTGGAATGCATGGCGCTTGGCCTGCCCGCAGGCCTTGGCGCGCCGTTTTTCGATTCGGCGGAATCCGTGCTGTCCCACCTTATGTTTTCCGTGCCCGCGGTCAAGGGCGTTTCCTTCGGCGCCGGCTTCCCCATGGCCGATATGCGGGGCTCCCGGTGCAATGATCCCTTCCATTACGATGAGTCCGGTGCGGTGCGCACTGTGACCAACAACTGCGGCGGCATCCTGGGCGGGATTTCAAATGGCATGCCTTTGCTTTTCCGCTGTGCCATACGGCCGACCTCCTCCATTGCGAGGGCGCAGGAAACCGTTTCCCTGAAGGAGAAAAAGAATGCTGTGCTTGAAATTGTAGGCAGGCATGACCCCTGCATCGTGCCAAGGGCGCTGCCGGTCATTGAAGCCATGGCCGCCATCGGCCTTTGCGAGCTGTGGAAGGAGCGCGCTTCATGCGGGATATAAAAGGCCCCATTGCCTTCCCCGGCACGGAAGGCTCCTTCTCCCAGCAGGCCGCCGTTTCCTTTTTCGGGGAAGGCGCCGAGTTCCGCGCCCATAACACGTTCGGCGGCGTGCTGGAGGCGGTAACGGGCGGAGACGCCGCCTACGCGGTGCTGCCCATTGAAAACTCCTCGGCGGGGGCCGTGGCCGAAACGTATGACCTGCTGCTAAGGTCCAGCCTTCACATTGTGGGGGAGCAGGTGCTGCCTGTAGCCCATCATTTGCTGGCCGTGCCGGGGAGCAGGCTTTCGGATGTGCGTGAAATCCATTCCCACCCCCAGGCGCTTTCCCAATGCCGGAATTTTTTGACCGGTTTACCCGATGCCGTGCAGGTTCCCTCCCTCAATACAGCGCTAAGCGCCAGGAGCGTGGCATCCTGGGGCGATCCCGCCAAGGCCGCCATCGCCGGGAGCTATGCTGCCCGGCTGTACGGCCTTACGGTGCTTAGCGAGAATATTCATGACAACCCCTACAATACCACAAGGTTTGTGGTGATCAGCCGGGATGGCCGCTCCCTGCGGACCCCGGACAAGGCCAGCGTTACCTTTCACGTGGCCAATGAGGTGGGATCGCTGGCCGAGCTATTGGCCTGTTTTGCAAAGCATGGGGTGAATCTGAGCAAGATCGAGTC
>JAEWNM010000358.1 GCA_023392755.1 Bacillota bacterium | reverse complement strand
AAGCTACTGCACGCTGCAGTCTGATAGAATGGTAATAAAGTCATCGCCGCCGATATGGCCGATGAAATTGGTTTTTGGAATGTGCTCCTTCAGGATTCGGGATAGGCATCTGATAAGCCTGTCGCCGTTTTCGAAGCCGTAGACATCGTTGTACGGTTTGAAGTTATCCACGTCAAAATATAGAATGGTATAGGGGATAGGGGAGTCAATGCACATTTCAAGCTGCTTTTCAATGAGCATATTACCTGGCAATTCGGACAGCGGATTCAGATGTTTTGCGTTGATAACCTCAATTTCTATGGATTTTTCCAACAGATCCTTTACTGTTACGATTCCATAATACTTGCTTTCCTTGGTAACGGTAATAAAGTCATAGATTTTGTCATAATGCCGGTGCATGGCCTTCTTGGCTACGGAATCAATGCTGCTTTGATATTCAACGCACAGAAACTCCCTGCTCATGATAACGCTGACAGGTTTGTTGGCGTAAAGGGTATAGCCATATTTATCGGATATGTTGCGGAATAGATCGTTTCTGGTAATGACACCAATGACGGTGTTGTTTTCTGCAATGCAAAAGCCAAGCAGTGCGCAGTCTTTTTTCATCATATCCAGAACCTGATCCACCGAATGCAGGGGGCGATGGTTTTGTACACCCTGGAGATGCTGCCGATGTGTATGTCGCAAAGCCGGTTGCACAAAATCAGCCGCATTTGCTTTTGGGCATCACGTATCAATTGCAGAACATGATCCGAAATGGAGGAAAGGGCAGGGTCTGGTTTATTTATATAATAACCCTGGCCATAGTCGATGCCAATTTCGATCAGCTTCAGCAGCTCGCTTTCCGTTTCTATTCCCTCCGCTATCAGATAGGTATTGGAGAGGGAGGCAAACTCGCGCATGCTTCTTACCAGAGACTGCTTCGTCGCGTCCCTGTCGATATCCCGGATCAGGTTCATATCGATTTTGATAAAATGCGGGCAGATGTCGGAGATTAGGTTCAAGCCGGAATATCCGGCGCCGGCGTCATCAATGGCGATTTTGTAGCTTTGCTCCTTGTAATTGCGTATCGTCATAATGAAATCAGACACGTTGCTGATGGCTTCTTTTTCAGTAATCTCAAAAATTACATCTTCTGCATGTATGGCGTATTGGCTGAGATATTCTTTTGTAAATCCCTGTTTGAATTTGATATCATGCATGACATTGGGATTCACGTTCAAAAAGAGTTTGCATTGTATGTGCAGGGCACAGGCGGCTTCAATGGCTTTGGTGCGGCACAATAGCTCCAAATCCCATAGCTTGTTGTATTTCTGGGCATATTCGAACAGCAGGCCTGGGCTTTCCATTTCCGTGCCTTGCGGGCCGCGGCTGAGCGCTTCATAGCCAAAGATTGCGCCGTCGTGCAATGAGATAATAGGCTGGAATACGGTTCTGATCTGGCCTTTCGCCAGTATTCCGATAAATTGCGCCCTAAGGCCCCTATCCGCTTCAACTTGATGCATAGAAGCATATCCTCTGTATCTGTTTTCCCGGTGCTCATGTTACACAATGAATGTAATAGGGGTGTTATGATATGGTTAGCTGCTCCATAGCCTGCCTTTGACATGTTCTTAAGCGGCGGCGCACTTTTTATACAATCCGTCAATTGATATTCTCCTGAAAAATCCATACAATGAAAGGCATGGATGTATCAGCAATTGGCTGAGGAAATGGCTTTCTGTTCGCATACAGCAGCAGAATCCATGCGCACCTGAAGAAATGGAGGGCACCGGAAGTACGGCCTATGTACAAAACATATGAGGAAACATTCTTATTGCGCACCTGCAATTGTGACTTTCGGGGAACCTGGCGGCCCAGCGCCATCTTTGAGGCTATGCAGGAGGCCAGCGGCGTCCACTCCCATCTTTTGGGCTGCGGGAGGGATGCTCTTATCAGGCAAGGTGTTATATGGGTGCTGTCTCGGGTGGAAGTTCAAATGAGGAAATATCCCTGTGTCGGTGACAGGGTCACGGTGGAAACGTTTCCCATGTGCAATAAGCGCTGGTTCTTTCCCAGATATTTTATTTTCCGAAACGAGCAAGGCGGGGAAATTGGTTGCGCCGCCAGCCTGTGGGTGCTGCTGGATATCAGCACGCGGAAGATGGCACCGCCGGACAGGATTGCAAATTTGATCCCTGACAACAGCTCCCTTTCCGCCCCCATGGGCTTGCCCTCAGCGGTGACGGATGTTGAAGGGGAGGAACGGCAGTTTTGCCGCACGCCTGTCTATACCGATTTGGATGTGAACAACCATGTGAACAATACCAGGTATATTGACTGGCTCTGTGACGCGCTGGGCTATGATGTTCTGCAAGAGAAATGCCTGAAAACCATCTGCGCCAATTATGATGCCGAGGTAAGGCCGGATCAGTCCGTTGCATTGAAGCTTAGGCGTCATATGGATACATTCAGCCTTTCGGGCTTTCATGAGGACAAGCGGCATTTTGGAATCGGCGGCACATTGGCGGACAGGGAGTAAGGGTAATCAGGCCTCTTCCCTGTTCAGAAGACACCTGGCTTCCAGCATGGCGGCTTTCATGGCGGTGGGGAAGGGCAGTTCTGAAAGCTCCTCCAGGGATACCCAGCGGTGATCCTTGACCGGTGCTTTCTCTTTTGCATTAAAATGCATCAGCAGCATATTCCAGACGCGATGGGTGAATATATGGCGCGCTTCTCCCCTGCCGCCGACATAATCCGCGTTCAGGCCCAGCGCTGCCAGGTGCTTTTTCATGGCCTTGGGCGTATCACCATCCTCCAGCAGCACAAAAACCCATAATCCGCCCAGCAGCCTTTCGCTTCGCATATGTATCAATATGCTATCGCCACATATCACCAAGCCCACCCCCATAGCGACTTGCCTGGGGGTAATGGGCTGTGCTTTGACCGGCAGATGCTCGGCATCTCCTGCTTCAAATGCGTTGCAGCAGGCGGATATCGGGCATTTTTCACAGGCAGGGGTTCCGGGCACGCATATGGTGGCCCCCAGGTCCATCATGGCCTGGTTGAAGTCGCCGGGCCGCTCATACGGTACCAGGGTGAATGCTTCCGCATAAAGTTGGCGCGATACGCTGGGAATGCCAATATCCTCCCTGATGCCCTTTACGCGGCTGACAACGCGCATTACATTGCCGTCCAGCGCGGGGACACGCACAGAAAAGGCTATGCTGGCAATGGCCCCCGCGGTATATGGCCCGATGCCGGGCAGGGAGCGCAGTTCTTCTACCGTACGGGGAAGCTGGCCGCCATAGGCTGCCATCACCTGTTTCGCGGCTTTTTGCAGGTTCCTGGCGCGGCTGTAATACCCCAGTCCTTCCCAAAGCTTTAATAGCTCCTGCTCCGGCGCTTCGGCCAGCGATTGAATGGTTGGAAAGCGTGCCATAAAGCGGGGGAAATAGCTCAAAACCGTGTCTACCCTTGTCTGCTGAAGCATGATCTCCGAAACCCAGGTGGCGTACGGGTTGTATATATCCCGCCAGGGAAGCGGACGCTTGTGGTTGTCATACCAGCTTAGAAGGAGCCGGGAAATCGTATTTGCACAGGCGATAGCATATCTTCCTTTCCTGCAGTCATGCTTTATGGGTGGCCCCGATCATTGTACCACAAAACCATCTGTTTCCCACGAAATTCCCACGTTGAGCATAAATTGAAGATAAGTGGCGATAATGAGAGAAAACATGAGATTATGTGCATGAACAATCAAATATAGGGAAAAATCAGGGTAATCGGCAGAAATTCGAAATGGGAATCACTTGATATCCCTTTGCAAATGCCGTAAACTATGCACGTGCGGTTTAGCACTCACTCTAATCGAGTGCTAACAATAGAAAGAATCGAAGCAGCGAGGAGGATTACAATGAACGTTAAGCCTTTGGGTGACAGGGTTGTCATCAAGAACATTGAAGTAGGCGAAACTATCAAAGGCGGCATTCTTCTGCCCGGCACGGCCAAGGAAAAACCTCAAATGGCAGAGGTGCTGGCAGTAGGCCCTGGCGGAATGGTGGATGGCAAGGAAGTAAAAATGCAGGTTTCTGTCGGCCAAAAGGTCATTTATAGCAAGTATGCCGGCACCGAAGTCAAGGTGGACGACAAGGAGCTCATCATCGTCCGCCAGAGCGATATTCTGGCCGTTGTGGAATAATAGCACCACAAGAAAAAGAGGAGGTTAAAACTATGGCAAAGCAGTTGAAATATGGCGAAGAAGCCCGCCGTGCGCTGGAAAGGGGCGTCAACGCCCTGGCGGATACCGTAAAAATCACCCTTGGCCCCAAGGGCCGCAACGTAGTTCTGGATAAGAAGTTCGGCTCCCCCCTTATCACCAATGACGGGGTGACCATCGCCAAGGAAATCGATCTGGAAGACCCCTTTGAGAATATGGGTGCCCAGTTGGTGAAGGAGGTCGCCACCAAGACAAACGATGTGGCCGGCGACGGAACCACCACCGCCATCCTGCTGGCCCAGGCCATCGTTCGTGAAGGCCTTCGCAACCTGGCCGCAGGTGCCAATCCCATGGTATTGAAGAAGGGCATCGAGGCTGCCGTGGAAGCCGCCGTGCAAGGGCTCAAGGACAGCAGCCAACCCATCACAGGCAAGCAGGCCATTTCCCAGGTCGCTTCCATCTCCGCCGGTGACGAAGAAATCGGCCGCCTGATCAGCACCGCCATGGAAACCGTGGGCAAAGACGGCGTCATCACCGTGGAAGAAAGCAAGACCATGAAGACGGAAATGACCACCGTGGAAGGCATGCAGTTTGACCGCGGCTATGCTTCAGCCTACATGGTCACCGATACCGATAAGATGGAAGCGGTATTGGACGATCCGCTGATCCTGATCACCGATAAAAAGATTTCCAACAGCCAGGAGATTTTGCAAATCCTCCAGCAGGTATCGCAAACCGGACGCAAGCTGCTCATCATTGCCGAAGATGTGGAAGGCGAAGCCC
>JAEWNM010000322.1 GCA_023392755.1 Bacillota bacterium | reverse complement strand
TGACCGTATCGCAAAAATATGTGTGGAACAAAACGTCCACAGCCGCTTCCTTCACCATTTGAAGGGTGACAAACTTGAACTTTTCCGTATCAAAGGCATAGTTGTAGGAAAGATCGCCCTTTTTGTCGGTTCGGATCGCGGAGGGGTACGCATTGCGGGAATGCACCGCGCCGCCCTCCTTGATCAGCCTTAGCATCAGCTCCTCACCGATGCCCTTGGTTGTCTGAAGATAATCCGGCTCCACCTGGTTGCGGAAGCCCACGATATTGGCCATCAGCGACGCGGTGGCGGTGCCGCCGAAGAAGGGGAACCGCTCCACAATAAGCGTTTTCGCGCCATTCCTTGCCGCCGCCACGGCAGCAGCAAAGCCTGCGCAGCCGCCGCCCACAACAACAACGTCATAATGCCCGTATACAGGCAGTTCCCTTGCTCTTTCCAGTATGGTTTCCATATAGCCCCTCCTGTTATCCTTTAATCGCGCCGATCATGACGCCCTTGACAAAATATTTCTGTATAAAGGGATATACGCACAGTATCGGAAGCGTAGCCACCACGATTGTCGCATATTTGATCGTCTCGCCCACGGGAATCTGGTCGCCCTGATTAACGGCCGAGGCGGCCAGCATGCTGTCGGTGCTGTTGAGAATCAGTATTTCCCTGAGCAGCAGCTGCAGCGGGAACATGCCGCGCTTGTTGATGAAGAGCATCGCGTCAAACCAGGAGTTCCATTTGGCGACCATATAGAACAGCGTGACCACAGCGATATTGGCCATGCACAAGGGAACGAATATGCGCGAGAGGATCGTGAAATCCTGGGCGCCGTCGATACGCGCCGATTCCTCCAGGCTTTCGGGTACGGAAGCGAACCCCGTCCTTAGCACGATCAGGTTGTATGTCACGATGGCGCGGGGCAGTATCATGGACCAGAATGTGTTTTTCATGCCCATGTCGGAACCTACAGTCAGGAAAAACGGGATCATGCTGGGCTTGAACCACATGGTGAACACCGCGAAGAAGGTGATGTACTTCACCCACATCGCATGCTTTCTGGACAGGGCGTAGGCGCCCGTGATCGTCAGCACCATGCTGAGCACGGTCCCCAGGCCCATGTACAAAAGCGTGTTCACATAACCGCCGAGAATATCGGGATTTTGAAACACAATCCTGTATGCGCCCAGCTCAAAGCCCTTGGGCCCCAGCAGAATGCCGCTGTTTTTCACCAGCTCGTTGGGGTTGGAAACCGACGCGAACAGCACATGCAAAATGGGGTATAGCGTGACAACCGCAAGCAAGCCCAGTGCTATGGCGTTGAAGTAATGGAATGTCTTTTCTCCCCTGCTTTCATAAATCATGACGCTTCCCCCCTCACCATAGGCCGAATTCCGTTTTGCGTTTGCTGATCCAGTTGCTTAAAAGCACCAGGCCGAAGGATATGAACGCGTTGAAGAAATCCACCGCCGTGGTGTAGCTGAAGTTTGCCTCCAGGATGCCCCGCCGGTACACGAAGGAGGAGATGACGTCCGACGTCTCGGCATTGGAAGCGTTATAGAGCAGTATGATCTTCTCATAGCCGATGTTGAGCACAGCCCCCACGCGGATGATCAGCAGGATCACAATCGTCGGCAGAAGGCCCGGCAGCGTCACGTGCAGTGTCTGCTTGAGGCGGTTGGCCCCGTCGATGCGCGCCGCCTCGTACAGCTCCTGGTCGATGCCGCTGAGGGCGGCAAGATAGATGATCGAGTTCCAGCCGCAGTGCTGCCAGATATCCGAAGCCACATAGATGGTTCTAAACGCCTCCGGCTTCATCAGGTAGTTTTCGTTGGGCATGCCCAGCGCGGCCAGAAGCGATGTAATCACGCCATCCTTCTTCATAAAATCCATCAGCATGCCGCAGATGACGATCATGGATATAAAATACGGCATATAGGTGATTGACTGAATTGTTTTTTTGTAGCGTTGAGATTTCAGTTCATTGATCATCAGCGCCAGCAGGATAGGCGCCGGAAAGGAAAACACGATTCCGTACAGGCTGATAAGCAGCGTATTGCGCAAAAGGCGTATAAAATAGTAGCTGGAAAAAAAGGCTTCAAAATGCTTCAGGCCCGCCCACGGGCTGCCCCAGACGCCTCTTTTGGGCTTGAAATCCTTGAATGCGATAATGTTCCCCAACAAGGGCCAGTAGCAAAAAAGCAAATACCATACGATCAGCGGCAGCGCCATGAGATAGACGTATTTGTAGCGCTTGAAATCCTGCCTGACGCGCAGTGCAAACGGCTTGCCGGCCAATGCCGGGCGTCTTGAAGGTGCGGAAGTAATCATCTTCTTCTCCTTCCCATTTGGGATGCGGCGGGGTTATGAACCGGCACACATGGGTAACAAAAACCGGGACGCCGGACACGACGTCCCGGTTTAGTGTATCAACAAAGTGGCTGCCGCCACTTTGTTGAGTTTTTCCCTCGCTACACTGCAAAATGGCGTTGCCCTTTTGCGGCCGTTTGCTCGGGCAAGGAGGGAATTTCTTCGAAATTCCTTCGCAAACCACCGCACATGTCGCTGGTTTGCGATCTGGAATCGGAGGACTTCGGCCCTCCGATACCTCCCTGGGAGGTCTGAACCGGGACGCCGGACACGACGTCCCGGTTTATTAACCAATGATGTGCCAGCCGGGTCACATTCCGTCAGGGACGGGCGAGATAGCGTTCCAATTGCGCCTGGCGCAGTTCGATGGCCCGGTCGATACCCATGCCCTTGAGCGTGGCGACCATTACATCAAAGCCCTCGTTCAGGTCAACGGTGCCCATAATGATCTTTGTCGCCTGCTCCACCGCGTACGTCGTGCAGTCGTTCATGATGGTGGCGAATTCGCTGGCTTCTTCGGCGGTGGGCGTAACCGGCGGCATAATGATCTCATTTTTGCAGATCAGCCAATTCTTGCGGCCTTCAATCTGCTCCGGCAGGCTGTCGCGCTGTTGCAGCACGTCCTTGCGCTTGTAGACGGGGGACTGGGATTGCCAGATTGTGTACTTGGCCATGGCCTGCTCGCGGGACAGCCCGTCGGGGTTTTTATCCACCAGCGGCAGGAAGTAGGGGTTGCCATTGGCGTCATAGTCATAGGTCAGGCCCTGCACGCCCCAGTTGGAAAGCATATGGCCTTCCTCGCTGTAGAAGTAGTCAAAATACTTGATGACCAGCTCGGGGTTTTTGCAGGTGCTGCTGATGGCCACGCCGGCACCGGTGTATGAGGCACCCTGCTGGCCAACGATGGGGGTTTCGCCCTCGGTCAGCGTGGGATAGGGCATGGGCAGCAGTTGGAAGTCGGGGTTTGTTTCATTGCGGCACATGGCCGTATAGCGGGTGATGCTGTTGCCCATGGAGCCGATGAAGGCGAACACGCGGTTGGAGGTGACCTTTTCGTCACGCAGCTTAGCGGTGTTGGCGGCAAACTCGGTATCCAGCAGGCCCAGCTCGTACCACCGGCGCATGGTGGTGAGGAATTCCTTGTATTCCGGCTGAATCGCGCCATACTTAACCGTGCCGTTGTCGTTGTAGAATTCCTGGGTGATGCCGTATGCGCCCAGAATGGTGGGGGATTCCGTTATATTGGTCATGGTGGCGAAGAAGTAGGGAATAACATCCTTCAATTCTTCGCTGTCGCGGACCTTGATCAGCATTTCTTCCCAGCCCGCCACGGTGGTGGGGAAATCCTCGGGCTTCATGCCGATTTTGGCAAGGAAGTCGGCGCGCACAACCGGGCCCTGATGGGTAGCCAGCTCCTTGTCCTCATAAATGGAGGGAAGCACATAATAGGTGCCGTCATCCAGCATGATCTGGCGGTTGATGTCGGGGTGCGCCGCAAGGTACGCTTTGAGGTTGGGCGCGTGCTTGTCGATCAGCTCGTTGAGGGGGATGATAACGCCGTCCGCAAGGTAATTTGCGGGGCCGCCGGGAACGGTCAGCCAGGTATACTGGATAACATCGGGATAATCGCCGGATGCGCACATCAGGTTAAACGCATCCTTTTCCCCGCCCACCGGCGGATGCTGGAATTCCACGCCGACGTTCGTTTTTTCCTTCATGGTCTGGAATACGAGGTTTTCGGACCAATCCTTGACAGCGCCGGCCGCCTTGTCCATCGAGCACCACATGGTGAACGACTGGGGCGTGTCATAGACCGCGGGCCCTTCGGCCAGGACGGTGACGGCTGATCCGAACGCCATCAGGGCTGCCAGGAAAAGGACAGCAAACACACGGAACTTTTTGGACCTCATGAAGTTTTCCTCCCTTTGCGATTAATTGGATGATGTCATTATAGCCTGGCATATTGCAACAATACATGTCACAATCTCAGTTTCGTTTGTCATTTGATCGGCTATTTCTGTCCGAATTTTATACAATTCATACGGGTCGGCGCCTGCCCGAAATACTGCTTGAACCGTTTGCTGAAGGTGAAGTAATCCCCGTAGCCCAACGTAAGCGCCAGCATCTGCAGATTGCACTCACCGCTGCCAATCGCCCTCTGAGCATGCTCCATGCGCAGTTTGGTGACATACTCGGTATACGTAAGCCCCACAACCTTGCGGAAGAGCTCGCTGCAATAGGCCGTGTTCAAATGAAACTGGGCGGCCAATTCGCTCAGGTGCAGCCTTCCCGTATACTGAGCGCGAACATACTCCAATAGGTCCAGGAAGCTTTGGTTGACATTGGCGGGGGAAGGCATGGCGCTCTCCTCCAGGTGCTGGCGCATCAGCGTATCCAGGTAATTGATCATTTCCCCGGTGCTCCCCAGAAACGCGCGCATTGCCTCCGCGTCCATCACCCATTCCAGCTCGCTGCGCAGGCGATCGCTTCCGCAGCGGTCAAACGCGTCCATGAGCCTGTTCCACATCCGGCAGAGGCTGTGCATCTGCACCCCTTCCTCCACCAGAAGCCTGGTAAAGCACGCAAGCTGCGCGGACCATGCGCCCTTGTCCCTGCCCTCAACGGCATCCATCAGGGAATGCAGGCATGCCTCCACCTTCACGCTCTCCAGCGCATGGTAGACGACCAGGCGGTTTTCCGGGTTGACAAAATCCGTATACGCACAGCTTTGCGCCTCGAACACGCGCCTTGAAAGATGGTGCGCATGGCTGCTTGTCCTGCTAAGGCCGATATACAGCTTGGGGTGGCCCGCAACGCGCATAAGGGCCTGCCTCACCGTTTCGCCGACCGACTCCTCCCCGTTGAATACAAACATCGCCTTGGTGGCGCCCAGCCAAACCGGCTTGAAGCACAGGCCGTCAAGCGCCTTTGTCACATCATGCATGGCCGCTTCGTCCATAAAGCGTATAACGGCGACAAGCCAATAGCCGCCAGCCGCCGGAAGGCCGCTTTGCCTGAACAGGCATTCGCCGGACATACCGCTTTGAATCTCCTCCAAAAGGGCGGCGCATTGCGACATGGCCCGGCCCTTGAGCTCCCCTTTGAGCTTTTGCAAAAGTTCCTGCGCGACATCCCGCTCCACGGGCTTGATGCAATAATCGAATACGCCCAGCCGCAGCGCCTGCTGCGCGTACTGAAACAAATCGTACCCGCTGACGATAATGAACAGGGGCGGGCAGCGCAGGCTTTGGGCCTTGGCCGCCATCTCCAGCCCGCTCATCACCGGCATGCGGATATCGATAAACACAACGTCGGGCATATCGCTGACAACCGCGTTCCATCCCTGAACCGGGTCCGTATACCGGCCGGTCACCTGAAATCCGTTCTGCTCCCAGTTGAACACGCGGTACAGGCTTTCCAGCGCCCAGGGCTCGTCATCGATCAGCAGAACCGTATGCATAAGATATCCTCCCCCTTCGCTGACGCGTTATTTCATGCGCGGCTCGGTGAGTATCCGTATGGATACCTCCGTGCCCGCGCCCACCTTGGAGTCCACCGAAAGTCCGCATCCCACGCCGTACAGAAGGCGAATCCTGCGGTGTATGTTGGCAAGCCCGATGTGGTCGTACCGCTCCTGGCCATCGTCGTAAGCGCCGTCAAGCTCGCCGCGCAGCCGGTCAAGCTCCGCCTCATCCATGCCCAGGCCATTGTCGCACACCTTCATGTACAGGCAATCGCCCTCGCGGTGAACATGAATGCTGAGCATGCCGTCGCGGTTCACCGTTTCCAGCCCGTGTATGACAGCGTTTTCCACAATGGGCTGCAGCAGCATTTTGGGGATTTTCAGCTCCCTGGCGGATGGCTCCACATGAAGGGTTACCTTTATCCTCCCGCCGTGGCGTATGCGCACGATGGTCATATAGCGGGCGATGCTCTGCATCTCCTCCTCCACGGTTACATAGGGCGTGGCTCGCGTAGCATAGCGGAATATGTAGGCCATGGCCGATATGATTTCCTCCAGGTCCGCCATGCCGCCCATGGACGCCATGCCGCGCATGCAATCCAGCGTGTTGTAAAGGAAATGGGGATTGATCTGATGGGTAAGGGCGGCAATCTCCGATTGCTTTTGCATAAGCTCTATCCGGTAAATGCGCTCCTTGCTGAGCAGATTTTCCTGCGTCATCAGCCGCTGCTTATCCAGCATGTCGTTGAGGCCGTCCGCGATGTGGTTGAGCTCATTCTTGTTGCGGAGCTCCAGGTGCCCCGGCCGGGAATAAAGCGCCTGCGCCCGCATGAAATCCAGTATCTGCCTGATGGGCTCGTTGATATGCTTGCGGAGCATGACCAGAAAGGCGCACAAAATTGTGAGCATGAATATGTTCATCACCCACGCGAACCGCGATACCATGGCCATACGGCGGGTCAGCGCCGATTCATGCACAAATGCCATCAGGTGCCAGCGCAGCAGTGAAAAGCTTCTGCTCTGCATGAAAAGCCTCTCGTCCGGCGGCTCCCCCGAACGTATCTGATCAAGGATTTGTGTGCGCTGCCCATCATCCAGGGACAGGCTTTCCATAATCGGCTCGCTGTTGCCGTCCAGCAGCAGCACATTTATGCCATAGTCCCCGCCAACCGCCGAAAAGGCGTCACGGATTTGCTTCATGTTGTACACGATAATGGTGTACAGCGTGCTCCCGTCGGCGGCGCTGTCCGTGCAGTTGATGCAGTACGTCAGCCTGTTTCCCCCTTCGACGCTTTGCAGATGAACGGGGTTTTTGATAATCAGGCCATTGTTGATCGCCCATTTCGCGCCCTTGAGCACCTGTCTGTCCGCCGCGCCGTAGGCGAACAGCTCAATATCCAAAAAATCCGTCACGATGATGGAGTCTATGTTGTCTGCGGCCAGCTGCGTCAAATGCACGGCGGACCGCAGCGCCTGGAACACCTGCCCGTCCCTTGCCTCCGCCCGCACGTAGGCGCGCATCGCCTCGCTGCGGGAAAGCGTGCCGGATATCAGATTCAGCTCATACCACATCATGTTGATGTCGCTGAATATCTGGTCGGCCCCCGCCCTTGTCAGCGTTCTCATGTTGTCTACAATCGTTTCCCTGTAATTCCACAAAAAAACCTGCTCCACAAACAGAAGCGCCACAAAAACAAGCACGTTCCAAAATAGAAACAGGCGTTGAATACCACCCTTGTTTTGAAATGTCTTCATAGCGTAATTCCGCTTCCTCTTCTCCCGCCCGCCGGGGCAGTAAATGGTGCAAGCAAAAGCAGCGGCCCGCCATGGGGCGCAATGGAAAATGCGCAAGCCATGGCGCCCTTTCCCGCGGATTCCGCCGCAAAATCTCCCCGTTGCGCCAGATGGATCAAATCGCCAGCGCTATCATTTTGTGGAATTGTGTCTCTATGTGAAATCCAATTTCAATTGTACTATAAGACAAACCGGGAACGCAAGTTTTCGCCGCGCACTTTTCTATAGGGGGGGAGAATGCGCCGCACAATTTTCTATAGGGGGGAGAATGCGCCGCGCAATTTCTATTAGGGCAGCGAATGCCAAGCGCAATTTATGCATGGGCGGCAAATGCGAAGCGCCCTTTCTTTTCCGCGCCGGCCGCCGGCTTGCGGCCAAGCAAAAGGGGGAAGGACGATGCGCCCTTCCCCCAAGTCCCGGCGGCGGCCCGCCGCGCGGTTCCGCCGTTCGTTTTTTTATCCCTCCAACGCCCGCTTCAGCACATATTCCACCTTATCCTTGGTGGCCACGCCCTCGTGAAGCTTGACGCCGTCCACATAAAAGGTAGGCACCAGATAATAATCGAACTTGTTGGCATAATCGGGCTGCTTGCGCTCGTCAATCACCTTCATGGGGATTTTTTTGTACTCCGGGTGCTCCCTCATCAATTCGTCCAGCCATTTTTGCGCCTTGATACAATAGGGGCAGATATCCATCATAAAAAATGTGATTTCCTTCATAAACCAAATCCTCCTCAGCCGTTTGCTTCCAGCGTATCGGTAAGCTCCCGCAGCGCTTTGTCGGCTTCCTCCCACTCATCATAGAGGGCTGCCACCTTGTCCCGCGCTTTTTGATAATCCCTGGCGGCCTGGGCCGCCTTCTCCGGGTCTTTGAAGGTTTCAGGG
>JAEWNM010000253.1 GCA_023392755.1 Bacillota bacterium | reverse complement strand
TGATCGCCCCTGTATTCTCCCCGCTGGGCTTTGGTGACTGGAAATCAGCCGTGGCCACGCTGGTTGGCCTCACCGCCAAGGAAAACGTGGTGGGCACCTTCGGCATACTGTACGGCGCGGCCGAGGTCGCGGAGGACGGCGCGGAAATATGGCCGCAATTGCAGGCAGCGTTTACCCAGGTGAGCGCGTATTCCTTCCTGGTGTTCAACCTCCTGTGCGCCCCCTGCTTTGCGGCCATCGGCGCCATCCACCGGGAAATGGGCAGCGCCAAGTGGACCTGGATCGCCATCGGTTATCAAACTGCGCTGGCCTATGCCATCGCCTTCCTGGTAACGCAGCTGGGCAACCTCATTTTCCTGGGCGCTCCCTTTGGCATAGGCCAGGCCGTTGCGCTCCTGCTGCTTGGCTTGCTGCTGTGGCAGCTGCTTAAAACCTATCATCCCAAAGCCGGGCAAACTGTTGTTTCCGCCGGCACACACGCTTGATTCCTATCAAAAGGGGCTGATGCAATGGGTACTTTCCTGGTGGCCGCCGCCGTTTTCGGCGCGCTGGGCTACACCGTATTTAATATGATCCGCAACAGGAAAAAGGGCGGCTGCGCCGGCTGCCCCTCCTGCGGAAGCTGCACATCATGCAGTCAAAAACCCGGCCGCTGACTAAAACCGCCCCGACGAAAATGGGGCGGTTCAGTGCATCAACAAAGTGGCTGTCGCCACTTTGTTGAGCTTTTCCCTCGCTGCACTGCAAAAGGCTACGCCTTTTGCGGCCGTTTGCTCGGGCAAGGAAGGAATTTCATCGAAATTCCTCGCAAACCACCGCACATGTCGCTGGTTTGCGATCTAGAATCGGAGGCTCCGTAACCCCGACCCTGCCAGTGGCAGAAATGGGAGGGGTGGAGGAAGCTGGCGAAACAAGCGATGCAAACGGAAGTGTAGCAGCGCGCCGATTGAGCCAGATGGATCTCGGCCCTCCGATACCTCCCAGGGTTTTTTGATGGCCTGAACCGCCCCGACGAAAAGGGGCGGTTTTTTTTATCGCTTCAGCCAGGAACAGAACAGATTGTTTGATGAATACTTGCACATGGAATACAGGCAATCGTTGAATTATCAGCGGTTTCCTGTTTATGTTATGGTACTGCTTTTTGCCCCAGATTAACGAATTCTATTTCAAATTACATTACCATACATAATTTACATCGTGTGGATTGAATACAGGTGTTCGTACTTGGCAAGTCAAAGAAAGCAGTCTTGTTTGCTTTATTCAGCTTCCCCTTTTACGCAGGATACCATTTCATATTCCGTGTCGATTTCCCATCCCGCCAACCCCCTGGCGGTGCACTCGCACTCCCCGTCCTGGCTGTCGTACGGATCGATGCGCATATACTTCCTTGGCGGGTCAAACGCTGCCTGATAAGCGGAGTTGGCCGCCATGCGGTAGGGATCAAGATTCCCAAAGTAAAAATCCCAGCGCTCCATGCTGCCCTTGCGCCAGGCCGCGCCTCCATAGGAGCAGTCGCAAAAAAGCCAGCCCCAGGGCTGAACATAAAACTGCGCCCAGTCATGGCTGCCGATGGATTCGGGCTCCGCGGCAAGCCCTGACTGCCATCTGGCCGGGATGCCGGCGATGCGGCAGAGTGTGATGAACAAAAGCGCCTGCAATCCGCAGTCACCCCGCAAGTTGACCGCGGCATATTCCCCGTGGCTTTCCAGGGTAAGATAGGAGCGCATAAAGGAATAAGTCACCCGGGTAGTCACAAAATCGTAGATCAGGCGCGCCTTTTTCAGGGGCACCGTTTCTTCCGCCAGTATCTCCTGGGCAAGGGCTCTCAAATAGGGCGTAAAGCAGATATGGGGCGCCAGCTCGCAAAGGTCCAAATCCCCAGGGGCCGGGCAGCGGGGATAGACCGGATGCAAGGATACCGGCGGCTTTTTCAGATCCACGTACCGCATGGCGGATTCATACGCGTACTCAATAACAAAGGGCTTGTTTTCTCGAAGCGTTTCCTGAAAAAAAACGGTGCGCTGGAGATGGTCTTCCGGTGAAATGAAAAGGGGTGCGGGGGAAGCGGAAATAACTTCCGCCTTCTCCGTCTGTGCCGATGCGGCGGGCAGTGGCATATACACCCGGTAGGTTTCCCCTTGTACAAACGCGTCTTCCTCTATTTTCAGCGTGCCGCGGATTATAAACCGATACGTCAGTGAGCCCTTTTCCTTCATCTCCCGGATGGCCTCATCCAAAAGCGGGCTGTAAGGCGTAAGCGGGACGCCGGCCCGGCGGGCAATATCCGGGTTCACCTTCAAAAGCGTACGGTGAAAACGCACAAAGTAGCGCTTTTCCCCGTCCACATACAAAAAATCAATCCCATTGTCCCTTTCCAGGCGGTCAAACTCTTCCTCCGAAAAACCGGGAACCAAGCCCCGCATCACAGACAGCGCCTTTTCCCTGTTGTAGGGATATCCCCGGGTCAGGCGCGGCAAAAACTCCCGCTCCAATAAAAGGCGGCTGCGCAAAAATACCGGCAGCTCCGTTTTCAAGCGCGCGTCAATGGCCTCGAGTGCGCCTCTTACATCACCGGCCCATTTCTTTTTCAGAATATCCTCCGGCAGCGCAACCTGCAGGGACGAAAAGTCATATTCCATAAACGGCTCCTTTATTCTGTCACAGGCTTTTCCCTTTCAATTGTATCATACTTTTTTATGCGGCAGGCACGCGCGCCACATTTTTTCAGGGCAGTCTCATATAAACTTCATACTATAAGTGAGGATGCGCCCGAAGGTCCAGGCCTCCGTAACCCCAACCCCCTAGATGGAGAGATAAGGGTGATGCGAAGGAGGCTGGCCCGAAGGTCCAGGGCGACCGGAAAGCCCTGGTCGCCCCTTAAGGGGCGAAATATGTATCCCCATCAGTGGCATGGAACTGCTTAAAGAAAGGATATATCGTGCCTGATGTCAAATTAAGCGCGAACCCAACGGCCCGGACAATCGTGAGCCTAAAACCTTATTTTGATCTCGCTTTTGTCTTGATAAAGACTCCAAATGAGACTGCCCTGCACATTTTTTCTTACACCCTTGACGAATTTCAAGGAAACGGATACCATAAACAGAGGATCATGACGATGTAAAAGGAGGGGATTCCATGCAGTTTTTCGTTTGTGAGGAATGCGGAAACCTGGTAGGGGCATTGTATTTCTCCGGCGCGCCCATGACCTGCTGCGGCCAGAAAATGAAAGAGCTTACCCCCAATACCACCGACGGCGCAAAGGAAAAGCACGTGCCTGTGATAACGGTGGATGGCGATCTGGTAACGGTGGAAATCGGTTCCGCCGCCCATCCCATGACGGAGGCCCATTATATACAATGGATTTATCTGCAAACCGAAAAGGGCGGCCAGCGCAAAAATTTGCAGCCGGGCGACGCCCCCAAAGCCGTTTTCTCCCTGCACGGAGACAAGGCGGTTGCAGCCTTTGAATACTGCAACCTCCATGGCTTGTGGAAAAAGGAACTGTAAGCAATCATCGCAACGTATCGTCATGCCGTCCTTTTTGTATAAAAAGGGCGGCATTCCTTTATTTTGCCCCTGCTTCCGCCTGCTCCTTTTCCTGCAAGTATCTGTACAAATGGGGCGTGATTCCGGGATATGTCAATAATTCCGGCAGGATATCAAAAAGGCCTGTTTCCGCCATTTCACTTTCGGGCAGCGCTCCCATCCGGTCTATCTGCGCCGAAAATACCATGCCATTGGCGTGGGAGGCATCATCCTGCGCATAATAATCGCATAAAGGCGCCAGCGTAAACGACTGGGCGCCCGATTCCTCAATTAGCTCACGGCAGGCAGCTATATAAGGCGTCTCTCCCGGCTCGATATGCCCGCCCTGGGTCTCCCATGTGGTCCTCTTTTTATGCCTGCTCAACAGCAGCTTTCCCTGAAACCGGGACAAAACCACCACATACTTGTATTCCTTCAACGAGTCAGGCGGATAGATGTCACACTTCATCCGTCATCCCTCCTTCCGCGTATTATACCACAGCCCCGTTGCGGATGGCATTCACTCCGGTTTTTTGTTTGATTTTCCCTGTAAAAACTGATATACTGGCAGAAAGATGCCAAGGAGGGGCCGCCGGTGAAAAAGAGCATTCTCAACAGCGACACGTTCAGCCCGCTGTACCGGCAGCTCATACAGCAGCTGAAAAACGGCATCGCATCCGGCGTTTACCCCGTGCACGGTCGCATCCCCTCCGAACAGGAGCTTTGCGACACGTATCAGGTAAGCCGCGTCACGGTGCGCAAGGCGCTTTCAGACCTGGTGAAGGATGGCCTGCTGATCAGGCACCAGGGCAAAGGCACCTTTGTAGCTGTGCCCCGCATACAGCGTGACCTGCGGCAGATCACCAGCTTTCATGCGGCATGCCGCATCATCGGCTGCACCGCAAGCACAAGGCTCATCCATTTGCATTGGCAGCATGCCACGCAGGAGGATGTGGAAAACTTGCATGTGGAGCCTGGTGAAATGGTGCTGGAGATATGCCGGCTGCGCTACGCGGACAACCTCCCGGTGATGCTGGAAACCAACCGCTTTCCCGCCGCCTTTTCCTACCTTGCGCAGGAGGATTTGACACAGTCGCTGTACGATATTTTGCTGCGCAACGGTGCCGAGCCCAATAAGGCGGTGCACGACATCGCCTTAAGCTATGCCTCGCCCGCACAGGCAAAACTGCTGGAGGTGGAACCCATGGCGGCGCTCCTGCTTCTGAATGAATGCGTGTACGACCAGAGCGGCGCGGTTATTCATACCTCCAGCCAACTGATACGGGGCGACAGGTTTACCTTCCGCATCTGACGGGAAGGCCGGCAAAAACATCCGTTTTGAAAAGAGCCTATTTGCGTTCTTTTCTGAAAGAAATGAGGAGATACCCCTGAGCACATCGAAATTCGCCATATTCGTCGATCTGGAAAACTGCGGCGCTAAGGTGGCTACGCTCAACAGCATACTGGAAAAGGTCAAAATCCGCGGCGACATCCTTTTGGGCAAGGTATACGGATATACCGACAGGTTCAGCGATATGAAGGAAGTTCTTTTGAGCAACACCTTCACAGTCGTTCCTTCCCTCCGCTACGGCTTTGCCCAGAAAAACAACGCCGATATACTGCTGGTGATCGACGCGCTGGAGGTAGCATACACCAACAGCCTCATCGACAGCTTTTGCATCGTTTCCGGCGACAGCGATTATACGCCTCTTGTCGGCAAACTAAAGAGCATGGGCAAGTTCGTGCTGGGCATTTCCCGCAGCGAGGTGGCCAGCACCATATTCATCAATGCCTGCAACGAGTTTCAGTTTCTGGAGAGCGTGGGCGGCCGTGCCGGCATACAGGCCACAAAGAAAGCGGCTTCCTCCGATCCATTGGATGAAGCGGAGCTGAACAAGCTGATTGAAGGCATCTTTGAGGAGCAGACCGACGAGGATGAAATTTATGCCAGCGAGCTCAAGGGCATCCTGCTGCGCCTGCGCCCGGACTTTAACGAAAAATCCTACGGCTGTGCCACTTTCGGTAAGCTCCTTACCAAGCTGAGCCAGAAATACGGCTCCATCCATGTAAAAAACGACAATTTCAACGTGATGGTCAGCCTGTCCACCAAAGACGCGGCTGCCACCCCCCAGCTCACCAAGGATAATTGGAAGGATGCCTTTAAAAACCAGCTCATGCGCTACAAGGAAGATGGCTTTGACCGCATCAATCCCAGCATACTGAAGGCGGATATACAGGCCTCCTACCCCGATTTCAGCGAGAGGTCCATCAGCTTCAAACGGTTCAGCGACGTTCTCAAGCAGCTGGAAAAAGACGGGATTCTGGTGCTTGAAATGGATGAGCAGAAAACGCTGCTGATCAAAGTCGTTTAATATTTTTCTTTGGCGGACAAATTGTGCATATCCGTGGATAACACCGCATACATATAGCATTTGTCCCGCTTTCCTCTTCCACATCAGGCCATAAACAGCCTGTGGACAAGGTGGAAAAGACATTGGATATCGATTGTCTTTCCGGCAAAAAGGACACCGCCATTCAAAAAATGCACACCTTTCATTCGAAATGCCTTCAAAGTGCGGGCAGGAAAAGCCATTTGTAAAGCGAATTCATTTTCAGCGTGGCTTGTCCCCCTTTTTTCCAAGCAAAACCGCGCTTTTTCCACATAAAAGGCAACGCATTTTTTGGCAGGGACAAGCGTTTCCCCGTTTATCCACCCTATGCACATGCCCTACGGCTACTACGGTATATATACACTACATCAACTCTACAAAGGGGGGTTCCCATGCGCTTTATATGCGGTACGGCCGAATTGCTGGAAGGCCTTAATAATGTTACCCGTGCCCTGGCCGTCCGTCCGGCCAAACCTGTTTTGGAAGGCGTTTTTCTGGAAACGTCTGAGGATGGCCTGTTTTTGACATGCACCGACGGCAACTTAACGGTAAGAAGCCAGGTAAATGCCCAAATCTCGCAGGAAGGGCAGGTTATTCTTCCCGGCAGGCTGTTTACAGAGCTTGTCCGCAAGCTTCCCGGCGGTGAAGTGGATATCACCGTTAACGAAAAAATGGTGGCATCCATCCGCTGCATGTCCAGCCGTGCCACGCTGTCAGGCATGTCGCCGGTTGATTTTCCTCCGGTTAAGCCCATTGAGGATGGCAATATCCTATCCTTGCCACAAAAAAATCTCAAGGAAATGATCTCCAAGGTGCTATTCGCCATTGCCACCGACGAAAGTCGGCAAATCCTTACCGGCTGTTTGTTGGAAGTAACCAGTGACGAGGCAAGGCTGATTGGGCTGGACGGCTTCCGCCTGGCGCTGCAGCGCATTCATGGAAATTTTCTTCTGCCTCAGGGCAAGGAAGTCATGGAGGCCATCATCCCCGGCCGTGTACTTGGAGAGCTTGGAAAAATACTTACAGACGAAGAAAAGCCCGCCGTGTTTACAATCGACAGAACTCATTTAAAGGTTTCCTTCGGCAAGACAGAGCTGACCACCGTTCTTCTGGCCGGCGAATATATCAACTATAAACAAATTTTGCCCGGCGACTGGCAAACACGCGTGCAAACCAACCGCGAGGCACTGGCCAACGCCATTGAGCGTGCCAGCCTCATGGCCAGGGAGGGGAAAAACAACCTTATCCGCATGCACATCGACGGGACTACCATGGTCATCACCAGCAACGCGGAATTGGGCGATGTTCTGGAGGAACAGGATATCCTGCTGGATGGCAAAAGCCTGGATATCGCCTTTAACGCCCGTTACATCAGCGACGTAATCAAGAATATCAGCGACGAGGAGATATCCCTGCGCTTCAACAGCAATGTATCCCCCTGTGTCATCTGCCCGCCGGAAGGCGACCGGTATATCTATCTTGTACTTCCGGTGAGGGTATTCAATTAAGGGGAGAAGACCTCTTTTTGAAAAATGCCGATG
>JAEWNM010000232.1 GCA_023392755.1 Bacillota bacterium | reverse complement strand
GAGTTCGATGCCAAGTGGGACGCTTTTGTCAAGAGCGTGGAGGAAATCCCGATCAGTGATTTCGTTGACTTCATGCAAGAACAGATTCTCAAGCTTGTGGAAAAGAACGCCAACTGAGAAGGCTAGTGATTAGCCGAGGCGGCGGAAGGGAGGCTTCCCTCCCGCCGCCCATTTGTTTCAATCATGACGCAAGGAAGGTGTTCTAATGAAGCTGGCCAAAGCTACCGCCAACTTAACGCCGGCGCTGCATCCTGTACGCCGCATCCCCAAATGGCAGCTATTATGGCAGCAGAAGCAGCTGATGCTAATGTCAGTGCCGATGCTTCTATATATCTTGCTGTTCAATTATGCCCCCGTCTGGGGCTGGATCACAGCCTTTATGGATTATGATCCCGCGGTGCCCTTGTTTACCAACCCATGGGTCGGACTTGCAAACTTTCAGTGGTTGTTCAAAAGGCCGGAATTTATACAGAGTATCCGTAATACTTTTGCTATGGCTACCATCAACCTGATATTTGGCTTTGTTTTTCCCATTACAATGGCACTTTTTTTGAACGAAATCCGAAGCAAAAGTTTCAAACGTACGGTGCAGACCGTAACATATCTGCCGCATTTTTTGAGTTGGGTCATCGTAGTGGGCCTAGCCCAAAATATTTTTTCCAGCGACGGCATCATCAATGAGATGCTCACAAGCCTGGGCCTGGTCAAGCAGCCTGTTTTCTTCCTGGGGGAAGGAAGATATTTTTGGTGGCTGGTAGGCACCATCAATACCTGGAAGGAATGCGGCTGGTACACCATCATTTATTTGGCCGCCATGTCCGCCATTGATCCGGCCTTGTACGAGGCGGCGGAAATTGACGGGGCGGCCCGCTTCAAGCGCATGCTGCACATCACCCTTCCGGGCATCAAGTCTACCTTCCTTGTGCTTTTGATTATGAACATCGGCTATCTGATGGAAGCCGGGTTTGAAATACAATACCTCATGGGCCAGAACCTGGTGATGGACTGGTCACAAACCATTGACATTTTTGCGCTCAAGTACGGTATCACCAAGGGGCAGTACAGCCGCGCTATCGCGGCAGGCATCTTCAAGAGTACAGTTTCCATCGCGCTGGTGCTGTCCGCAAACTTTTTGGTGAAAAAGTTTGACGAAAGCACATTGCTGTAAGACAGCGACGCCAAAAAAGACAGGAAGAGAGATGGAATGATGAATACGCTTTCCGGAAAAATCAGGCCTGTACGCCGCCGAAGCCTGTTTCCCGTGTTCAATACGGTGGGCATGTGTATTTTGATGCTTGTCACCCTATATCCGGTGCTCAACACGCTGGCCATTTCATTCAACGACGGTACCGATGCGGTGCGCGGCGGCATTAAACTGTGGCCGCGGGTGTTCAGCCTGAAGAGCTATGAAACCATCTTCGTTGATGAAACAATTTATTCTGCATTCTTTATCACTGTATCCAGATCTATTGTGCAGACCATACTAAACATCGTGTTAACCTCCATGCTGGCCTATGCGCTTAGCCGAAAGGAATATGTGCTCAGGAAGCTGATCACCACCATGTTTGTGCTGACCATGTACGTCAACGCAGGCTTGATCCCCAATTATCTGCTGATCAATAATACCTTGGGGCTATCCAAGTCCTTCTGGGTGTATATCATTCCCACCATGGTCAGCTGCTTCAACATGATTGTCATCAGAACCTATATTCTAGGCCTGCCGGAAGCTCTGGTGGAATCGGCTCGCATAGACGGTGCAGGGGATCTGTACCTGTTCTGGCGGATTATCTTTCCCCTATGCCTGCCCGTGCTGGCCACTGTGGCTTTGTTTGTGGCGGTAGGCGCGTGGAACAGCTGGTTTGACACCCACCTGTACAACGCCAGCAAACAGAAGCTGCACACGCTGCAATACCTGCTGCGTATGAAGCTGGCCACCACCAACAACAGCGCCAATGCTGCCAGAACTACCGCTGACGCACTGGCTTCCACCACGCTGACGACGCCCATCACCATAAGAGCCGCCATTACTGTCGTATCGGCAGCCCCCATTCTGGCAATTTATCCATTTATGCAGCGCTATTTCGTGGTGGGCTTAAACATCGGCAGCGTCAAGGGTTGATCTTTTGCCGGTACTCCTGGGGCGCCTGGCCGAATTGCTGCTTGAAATGCTTTAGGAACTGCTTGTATTGCTGGTAGCCTACGGCGCTCGCTACCCGGTGGACGGGAAGCTGTGTGTTTATCAGTATGTCCGCGGCCTTTTGCATCCGGACACTGTTGAGCCAGGCATGAAAACCCATACCGGTTTCACTGCGGAAGATGCGGCCCAGGTAGGTGGCGTTGTAATTCAAAGCCACCGCCACGCTGCCAAGCGTCAGGCGTTCTGCGTGACGCTCCTGTACATAGGCTGCAACTTGATCGCTGATGCGCTTGGGGGCCGGTGTCAAAAGCCGCATCGCAAGTTCACCCAAAGCGATGATATCCCGTTTTGGCTCGCATAACAGCCTTTCAAGCTTTTGCGGGTCCTCCGCCAGCTGCTGTTCGCATAAAGCAAAGAACAGCTCGTACGCCTGGGTTTTGACGGCATTGCCTCTCAAAGCGCAAAACGCCGTCAGATTATTGGCCAGCCGGTTGAATTTCTCGTACTGCAAAAGGGACACGGCTTCCGTAAGCTCCTGTACGCGGTACACCAATTCTTCATTGCAGTCGTCAAGACGTGAACACATCTCCAGCCGGAGGTCCATCAGGTGCTCGGCTGCATTCACCTCATGGCTTGCCAGCAAATCCCGCCCGTTTGCCATAAGCGTTTGGTTAAGAGCATCAATGACCTGTTTATCCGGCGAGTCTTTGGCATGCAGCACCAGCCATTCCTTGTCGTCCACAATATGCGTCGTGGCCTGTATGCCTGTATCCGCAAATTCTTCCAAAATGGATGCGACTACATCGTAAGGGAGGGGCACTCCCCAGGTAAAAAGCAGCCATGCACCCTGCGGAAGCGCCTGTTGTTTTGCCGGCTGCCCCGCGAGCAGTGCCGCAACAGCTTGCTGGTACGCAGCCAAAGGCAGTTTGTGCCTTATTTCCTTGTCGATCAGTTCTTTACGCACCTGTTCCAGCACCTGGGAAGCCTCCCCCGAATCAACGGGCTTAAGCAAATACCCAGCCACACCGATGCGCATGGCCTTTTTTGCGTATTCAAAGTCGCTGTATCCGCTTACAACGATAAAAGCACCCTCGTATCCGCGTTCCCGTGCGGCGGCCATCAGCGACAGCCCATCTATATCCTGCATATGAATATCTGTGACGATCAGGTGCGGCCTTGTTTCCCAAAGCCTTTCAAGGGCCTGTGCACCGCTTGGGCAGGAAGCGCAAACTGAAAATCCTTCCTTCTTCCAGTCAACAAGAAGCGCCAGCCCTTCCAGCGCCATTGGTTCGTCGTCAACCAGCATTACGCGCAGCACAAACTTACGCCCCCTTTACCGGGATGCGGATACTGACGATCATCCCACGGTCCTGTGCGTTTTGAAGGGTCAAACCGACGCTTTCGCCATAACGCAATTTTAGCCTGCGGTATATATTTTGCAGGCCTATGCTGCCCTTCATGTCCTCCGGATCGGCAATTTGCTTTTGCAGGTCATCAAGGCGCCTGGGATTGATGCCCACGCCATTGTCACTGACATCAATTTGGAGCATGTCCTCCTCCACCCTGGCGCTGATGCGCACAAGCCCCTGGCCAATGATGTGCTGTATCCCATGCTTGCAAGCGTTTTCCACCAGCCCCTGTACGCACATGACGGGTACCGGCACATCCATGGCCTCCCCACTGATGTCAAATTCATACTGAAGCTTGTCGCCAAATCGGAACTGTTCAATTTTCAGCACCATGCGCACAAATTCCAGCTCTTCGCGAAGCGGCAGGATGTCCCTGGATGTGTCCACCATGCGCCGCATGATTTTGGACAGGGGTGAAATAATTTCTATAAGCTCCGTATAGCCGTTGCGTACGCATAGCACCAAGATGGCGTTGAGTGTATTGAACAGAAAATGCGGGTCAATCTGCGCCTGCAGATATTTGAGTTCAGCACGTGTATTTTCAAGCTCAAGGCTTTTTTGGTGCAGCTGCAATACATAGATATCGTTGATCAATTGCTTAAGCCGCTCGCCCATGGCGTTGAAATGCTCCATCAATTCGCCAATCTCATCCTTGCCCGTTTCCTTCCTGATGGGGGAAAAGTTTTCGGCGGTAATGCTGTCCATATGCCGGAGAAGCCACTGGCTTCGCAGCGCAATGGAGCGGGCGAAAACCAGTGAGAGGCCCCCTGCAAACAGGGAGCATACGGCGCCCAGCAGGAGGCCAACCCATATGGCGCCGCGTATGTTTTTTTCAATGGGCCCTTTGTTTATATTGGCCACAAGCTTCCAGCCGCTCATGGCGGTGCTCTCGCCAAAGGCCCGCGTCATATCCACCGTGGCGGGCGGTCTTGTATCGCGCTTTGCCACCATGCTGTCTGTCATGCTGCCGGGATAGCTTACGGCGGTGCCATCGGGCTCTACAAGATAAATCGCCAGATAGGCGCTTTCCTGCTCTACAATGCGGTGGATTGGCTCCATATTCAGATCCAGCTTCAAAAGCTGGGCGTATACGGAGGTATTGTTCATCAAGCGCAATATGGTCAGTTGGAGCCGTGCGCTTGTTGCGGGCATCTGCCGTATATAGGCAATCATCGTGGGGGCGAGCGATATTTGCTGGGAATACCACTCCTCCGTTTTGACCTCTGGCGTGAGCCTGGGGCAATACCCGCCATTGAACATGGTCGGATTGTCTGTATAGATTTCTATGCCGGTGGCCTGTTCGACGTAGGCGTACAGATAGCGGTTCATTATAGGACGTAGTTCGCAGTAATAGGAGGCATAGTATTCGGGTGGAGAGGAGTAACGGCGGTTTAATAACGATTTTAGCTGCGCGTCGGTAGATACGTTATTGCTTAGCGATACTGCCTGTGAAAATTGCGTCTCCAGCGTTGTATATACACGATCCAGTGATTGCCTTGCGTTTTGATACTCTCTTTGACGGATCTCCGCCGTTACATTGGTAAGAACGTAGATAAGCAGCGCGGCAATGGGCAGCAAAACCCCAAGGAAAAACTGCAGGATAAATTTGCTTCGGATAGGCAGGTCGTTGATGCGGAATTTCATTCGGCTGCGCCCTCCTTTTCGCCCGCCGCACACCGGTAGGCGTGAGGGCTCATAGCCATGCGCGCCCTGAATTGGCGGGAAAAGTAGTCTACGTCGCGAAAGCCTACCATGTAGGCAACTTCACCCACAGGGCGTGAGGTTTGCCTAAGCAGCCTTGAGGCGTGGGATATGCGCGTATCCAGCAAAAGCGCATGAAAGGTGCGTCCTGTGTAACGGAGAATCAGCTGCCCGAGATACGCGGGGTTCATATGCAATGCGGACGCTATGCTGCCGATTAAGAGAGGTTTATCATATTCTGTGCGCACCGTATCCAAAGCGGCGTTAACGGGCGCCGGATAAGTATCCCTGTCCCCAGCCTGATACTGAAGCTTTTGAACCGCTTCGCAAAATGAGGATAGCCACTCTTCCCGTCCCGCCGGCTCCCTGCCCCACAGCGGCTGAAAATACTCGTTCAGCTTCGCCGGCCGCCCTGCCTGCGTGCGGCTGAGCATCAGCATCGTCTCCAGCGTTTTGGCCATAAACCGCAGCGCAAAAAGCGGCGGTTCCTGCCGCCTGGCCGTTTCGCACAGCTCGCTTAGCAGGCAGGCCAGCTCGGCGGGCGAATCCTTTTCCAGCGCCTTGGCAAGCTGAGAAGGGTTGGCCTTGAGCATCCAGGCGGAGACAGTCTCGTCCGCGGCACGGTAAAGCCGCAGTGTTCCCCACTGTTCAAAAAGCACGCCCATGGCGTCCAGGGCCTGGCACAAGCTTCTTCCAAAACCTTCCGCGCCCCGGTCCACGCTCCCTACACTTATCTGCACTTCGCTAGCAAAACTGCCTATAAGGCAATCCTGCAGGTTTTTTAGCTGTGGAAGATTGCGCTCGATTTGCTTGAAGCAAATGCCGCACTGGTAAGGCGACAGCATAAAGGGTATGCCGCCGCAGCCGGACAGCATAAGCAGCGCGCCTTCCGCCAGCGGCTTTTCATGGGCTGTTATCACCGCGCAATAACAAGGATCGGCGCGCTTTATATCCAGCAGTACGCCTGCGCGAAGCAGGCTTTCCTCCCCCATATCGCCGGTGGCGATACGGCGCAGCACGTGGTTCCTCAGAATAGGCAGTCGCTCCCCCTCATCCTGCCCCTTCAGGCTGCGCGCATCCAACACCTTTTTTACTTCCAAAAGCGTTTGGTGCACTTCGTCCGTATCAATGGGCTTGACGAGGTAACCGAATGCATTGCACCGTATGGCCGACTGTGCAAACGCAAAGTCCCTGTATCCGCTGAAAAACAACAAAATGGTGTCAGGGTGGTAATGATGTACGATCACCGCGAGATCGGTGCCCATCATGCCGGGCATCCTGACATCGGTAATCAGCAGGTGGGGCTTATACGTGTCAATAAGACGCAGCGCCTCCTGCGCGGTGGATGCTTCTCCGCATACCGAATAACCATGCCCTGACCAATCGATCATCAGGCGCATGCCCTCCAGCATGAACGGTTCATCATCCACGATTACGACACGGTACAAGGCTGTTCACCACCCGGTCAAATTGATGAAGCTGCGTCTTACAATATACACACTGCATGTTTCTATGGAATATTATACAGGCGGAAGGCCGCATTTGGCAAGGATATGACCCAAACATCAAACGCCTGCCCGAATGTGGGATTTTGTTCCGGTAATGACAGGGCATGATAAACGGATCCGGCCGTGTACGATCATCTTGGCATACCCAGATTGCGTCCGAGAAAAATGCCACGCTCGAAGCATATCAAATCATCGTGCATGGCATTAAAAGTATTGCAAATTGTGATGCCGCAGCAACTGGAAAAGAGTTTATCCTTTGACCGCCCCCGCGGCCAGACTTTTTTGAACCTGCCCGCTCATCAAAAGATAAATGACAAGCGTTGGCAGCGTGGCCACCACCAGCGCCGCCCCAATGGGGCCCCAATCCGTCTGGTATTGGCCATACATTGTCTGGATGCCGGCTGTCAGCGTTTTGAAGGCGTCCTTGCTGATGAATACCTGGGCAAAGAGAAGCTCATTCCACGCCTGCAAAAAGGTAAAGATCATCACAGTGGAAACCGCCGGGAGCAGCATGGGGGCGATGATGCGGACAAAAATTCTGTAAATGTCAGCCCCGTCTATACAGGCTGCCTCCTCCAGTTCCCTGGGGATGCCATCGATAAATCCCGATATGATAAGGATGCCCAGCGGTATGGCAAAGCCCGTATACGGCAGGATCAGCGCCAGGTGCGTGCTGCCGAGCCTGGCACGGCTAAGCAGTATGAAAATGGGCAGCAGCGCCGCGTGGATGGGAATCATCAAGCCCAGCATGAAAAAGGCCATCATGGCTTTTTGCCCGCGCCATTTCATGCGCGTCAGCGCGTAGGAGGCCATCAGGGACAAAAGGCAGGTGAGAAGAATGGTGACGGCTGTGACAATCACGCTGTTGAACAGGTACACCCCCACTTTGCCGCCCAAAAAGGCGTTGGCATAGTTGGAGAAAAGCCATTTGCCGGGAAGCCCGAATATGTTTCCGCCGAATATCTCACTGTTCTCCTTCAAGGAGAAGGTGAACAGCCAGTATAGGGGAAACAAACTGATAAACGCCCAAAGGATAAGCATTGCCTGAACAAAAACCCGGCCGAAGCTTTTTCTGCCGGTCCGGTGTACGGGCCTTGATGCGGCAGCGGTATTTTCACGTATCATATCCCTGCCCTCCGTCAAACCTTTTCCCGGAACAACCGCCGGATCAAAAGGGTCAGTATCATGCATTCCGCCACAATGAACATGGCCATGGAGCTTCCGTACCCATACTGGTTTTTCAAAAATATGGTCTTGTACATCAGCGTGGTAGGCACCTCGCTGGCACCGCTGGGGCCACCGTTGGTTAGTACATGGATCAAATCGAATACCTTCAGGGAACCGATCATGGAAAAGGTGGCGCTCACCTTCAGCATGGGCCGGATCATGGGTATGGTGATGGCCACCGCCGTACGCGCGGGGGATGCGCCGTCGATCTTGGCGGCTTCAAACAGGTCGTAGGAGATGGATTTGATGGCACCGTACATCAAGAGCATATGATAGCCCACGTATTGCCACAGGATTGGCACAAAAGTGGCGCCAAGGGCTGTCGTCTTGTCTCCCAGCCAGGTCCGCGTTAAGCTTTCCAGGCCAACCAGCCTCAGCAAAGCGTTAAGAAGCCCATAATCGGGGTTATATATCTTCATCCATAACTGGCCGATCACTACGGTAGAAATGATGACGGGAATAAAAAAGGCGGTACGGTAGAAATTTTCGAATTTCACTTTAGAGGAGATTACAATGGCCAGCAGAAGGGAGATAGGCAATTGGACAAGCAGCGATATTGCGGCATAGAGAAAGGAGTTGCCGGCGGCGTTCCAAAACTTGCTTGTCTTTGCGAAGAACAGCTTGCCGTAGTTGGCAAACCCTATAAAACTGCCTGTGCCGATGCCGTTCCAATCCAGCATGCTGTAATAGAACGAAATCCCGATAGGGATGATAACAACGCACACAAACAGCAAAAGTGCCGGCAGCACAAAAAGGCAAATCGCCTTTTTGTCGGAAAGCACCCTGTCCATGCTCTTATCCCACCTTTCAACCGACGTGCAAAGCAGGCTGCCGCGCTTGAGAAAACCGCTTCATGGCTTGTTTAAAACCCGGCTTGCACAGGCGGATTTCCCCCTGTGCAAACCCTGCGGTTTTCCCTCGCGCGGCAGCCTATTGCCGCGGGATTATTCCATCATCGTCTGAAGCGCTTCGCAGTACTCGTCCACCGTCAGGTCGCCAGCCAGCATTTCCTGTACGGTGTCCATCAGGAATTCGGAATCCTCGCCTTCCAGCGCCGTATTGCCCCAGAGCAGGAAGTTGGTGGCGTTGCTGGTGAGGTCAACGATGGATTTGATCAGGGGATCGATCTGGGAAGCGTCTACATCAAGCTTCCAGGTGGGCATGCCGGCACCTGCCAGGTAAGCGTTTTTAGAATGGTTTTCCGCAAGGAACTGGCACAGCAGCACCGCGGCTTCCACATTCTTGGTGCTGGCGCTGACGCAGAACTGCTCGGCCGCGCCGCCCATGAAATCATTGGCGGTGCCCTTGGCCCCTTCGATTACGGGGAAGGGTACGGCCTTGATCTTGCCCTTTACAGCAGAGGTATCCGCCTGGCAGTTGCTGGCGGTCCAGTTGCCGTTGACATACATGGCGACCTCGCCGGCGTAGAAGGGCACTTCGGATTCGTCGCGGGTCAGGGCCACGGCCCCTTCAGGGAAAGCGCCGGCCTTGATCAGCTCGTCAAACTTTTCCGCCGCCAGCTTCATGCCGTCTCCGACAAAGCTGCCGTTTTCCGTCTTGTAAAATGCGTCATAGCTTTCCTGATACCCGGCGGCCCTCAAGGTGATGATGTCGGTGTACATGCAGGTGGGCCAGCGGTCTTTTCCGCCTGTGGTCATGGGCGTTACGCCCGCGTCCTTGAAAGCCTTGACGGCGGCCATCAGTTCTGTCCAGGTTTCGGGAATCTTTACGTTGTGCTTTTCAAACAGCTCGGTGTTGCAAAAGAGCACGGAGCAGGCCAGGGTATAGGGCAGGCCGTAAACCTTGCCGTCGAAGGTCATGTTGGAAAGCGTGCCTTCCACAACGCGGTCCCAGACATCCTTGGCAACGTAATCGTTCAGGGGCAGCACCTTGCCGGCATCCACAAAAGACTTCAATAAGCCGCCAGCGTTGTAGTAAAACACATCGGGGGCTTCGTTGGCGGCTACGGCCGTCTTGATCTTGGTTTTGTAGGCTTCAGCCTCGTTCATGTCCAGTTCCACATGAATCCAGGGATAGGCCGCCTTGAACTCCTCCAGGGTCGCAAGGAAAGGCGCCTTGTTGCTTTCGCTGTCGGAAGACCAGATGGACCAGAGGGTAAGCGTCACTTCCTCGTGGGTCTCAGCCAGGGCTGAGGGAATCATGGCCAGCAGCATCAAAAGCGCGAGCCACAGGGAAAAACCCTTTACCAGCATACGTTTCATGGGATAGTTCCTCCTTCTCAAATTGTACGAATTACCTGACTTCACAGGCTTTTTTTCAGTGTAAAGCAAACCCGCACAAAAGAGAACCGTCGGAATTGACTAATATTTCCGATTTTTTTACCTTTGCTGGGAGAGACTGGGTTGCCGAACAGCTCTTTTCCGGAACTGCGCCAGGGTTAAGCCGTTGTACTTTTTAAAGCATACGCCAAAGTATTTGGCATCCGGAATGCCCACCTGCTCACCTACCTCATAGCTGCGCAGGTCCCCGTCTGAAAGCAATCGCGCCGCTTCCTCCATGCGCAGGCCGGTCAGGTATTCGATAAAGGTTTTTCCTGTATCCTGCTTGAAGGCGCGGCTTAAATAACAGGGGTTGATGAAAAAGCGTTCGGCGGCGCTTTGCAACGTAAGGCCGGGATCGCGGAAGTTTTCTTCAAGATAGGACAATACCTCGCGGATGCTTCCGCGGCTGCGCGACAGAAGCGGTGCGTCCGGCTTAAGCTTCTTTACTATGTCCCCCATCACCTGGGCGAGCTGTTCTTCGTTGACCGGCTTGAGCAGATAATCCGTAACCCCCAGGCGGATGCACTGCTGGGCATAGGCAAACGTATCATGGCCGCTGACAATGACGATGCAGAGCCCGGGCTTGCGCCGCAACAGCTCCGCCGCCAGATCAATGCCGTTCATGCCCGGCATGCAGATGTCCAGGCAGACGATATGGGGGTTCAGTGTTTCCGCCATTATTAGCGCTTCCTGGGCGCTTCCGGCCTCCCCGGCAATCTCTATCCCCAAAGCCTGCCAGTCGATACAGCCGCATATAAGCGTTCTTACCAGCGGTTCATCATCCACGCATAACAACCGGATGGAGCTCATGCTTTCTCACCGCTTTCCCTTGGAATTGATATAATGATTTTTGTACCCTTCCCCGGTTCGCTTTCAATGGTCACAGGGCAGCTTTCCCCATAAAAAAGCCGAAGCCGGTCAATGGTTCCCCGCAGGCCGAACCGGCTTTCCTCCTCCGGCGGGTCGGATTTCAATGCGCTTTCAACAGCTTCCCCGGATATGCCTACCCCATTGTCTGAAACGGAGATATAGATTTTCTCCTCATCCTGCCATGCCCGGACCCGGATGACGCCCCTGCGGCCTGCCGAGCGCAGGCCATGGTACAGTGCGTTTTCCACCAGGGGCTGCAGCACAAGCTTGGGGATAGGTGCCCCGCATACGTTGTCATCCACATCAAATTCGGTGGCTATGTTGCCGTAGCGGACGCTTTGGATGGCCATGTAGCTTTTCACCATTTGAATTTCTTCGCCGATGGTAATAATGCTTTTGCCGTTGTTGATACTGTTGCGGTAAAATTCCCCCAGGGAGCGCAAAAGGTCGTTCACCTCTTGTGTCCTACCCGTAAGTGCCAAGGCACGCAGCGTATCGATGGTGTTGTATAAAAAATGGGGATTGATCTGCGCCTGCAATGCATGAAATTCCGCCTGGCGCTTTCGTTCGCTTTCGGTCTGTATCTGGTTGAACAGCGCATTGATCTGATCCACCATATCGTTGTAAGCGGCGGTGAGCATACCGATTTCATCGTGGCCCCGGCGAAGGGGAAGATGCGCAGGATGGGCGCCCGCGGGCAGGCGCATGCCCTCGGCCAGCCGGTGCAGCGGCCGCGCCACCATGCGTATGATCATCAGCGTAGCCACGAATATCACAGGCACGATCAGCAGCAACAGCAGCCAAAACACATATTCCATGCCCGCCAGCGTGCGGATGGAGCTGGTAAAGGGAATGGCGGTTATCACATGCCACGGCGCGTTGCGCAGCCTGGCGGAGGAGTATACATAGGGCTTTATGCCCTGTACCAGAAGGCTTGTCGGCCCGTCTGAATCCAGGAGTGCCTCCCGCTGCCCGGGCGCAAGCGCCGACAAAAGGCCGGCATCTGCGGTAAGAAGAGGCTGCCCGTTCTCCTCCACAACGGTCACGGCAAGGTCGGTATCCAGCTTGGCGCCCTCAAAGCAGGCTGTGATGAAGCTCTCCCTCAGGTTGAGCATCAGCGTGCCTAAAAGCTGCGATTGCTCGTTCAGGTTATAGATATTGCGCATCATGGAAATTACGTTTTCATTGCCGTACATGGCATGGCTTTCACCGCCGTTGAGCACAAGCAGGTAATACCCCTTTTGCTCCATGAGCTTTGGATACCAAAGGGCATCCTCTACTTTGGTAAAGCTGAACTGCTGTATGGAGTAGTTGTCCACCCCGTATTTTTGCCCGGTGGTATCAAACAGGTAAAGCGCGGCCGTATGGGGCTGCAGATTTGCCGCGCTGCTGAGCAGCGTGCGCAGCGTACGCATTACCCTGGGCGAAGCAAAGCTTTCCTTCCGTATCAGTATGCTTTGTATGAGATCGTTGGACAGGAGCATTTTCGAAACATAATTCACGTTTTCGATCATGGCGTCGATGCTGCCGCAGATAAGCTGCGCGTTTTGTTTGGCGATGATATCATACTCCGCATAGCGCAGATGGTCATGCTCGGTTTGAAACAATATGTAGGTAATGAGTATGGAGACCAAGAGCACCATGGCAAACAGCCCAATGATTTTAATGGATAGGCTGCTGTCCCGAAACCGCCCAAGCAGCGCTTTCACACGCACTCCCATCCTTTTCTTCAGCTTTCAAAAGCCGGCTCGATAAACTGTACGCCCGTATCCAGCAAATGCTGAATCAGGGTGGTGAAATACCCCGGGCACTTTTTATCTGTTTCGGGGTGGTCGTGGATTAAAATGATCTGCAGCGAATCCGCATCCTGCAAGGAGCCCCCTTTGGATGGATGGGGGTCTTTCATGCTGCGCAGAATGTCATCCATGGTAATGCCATCCTCGTGCTGTAGGCGGTATTCCTGCAAATTGAACGTCCACAGCACATCCATGTCCCGGTGAAGGCCCTGCTCCCGGTACCATGGGTAGGATATGTCTCCGTCATTCAGCCTGGAAAACCCCTGACTTTTTAGTAGCTGCTGGATTCCATGGGCGTTTTCGCCGCCCTTGTCCCCGTAAGGAAAGCGGAATAGCTTGTATTTACGCTCGATACCGGCGTCTTTGTACAGTTTGTCAAGCAGCTTTTCCTGCTTATTGATTTCTTCTGCGCATTCCTCGGGGCTAAGTTTTGAAAAATGGGGATGCGAATAGGAGTGGTTGCCCACAACCGCTCCCATCCTCAGCGCCTGGATTCCCTGCTCATACGTAGCATTGAGCCGCTGTCCCCAAAAAAACATGATCGGGCGGATGTTTTTTTCCTGAAGAAACTTCATGTAACGCGTCGTGTCTTGGGATGCACCATCATCCATGGTAAGGTATGCGCGCGTCATGGCGTATTTTCCCCCTGCGGTTTTTTCGCGGCAATCGGCTAGCGGCCTGCCGAGGCATAACGTGAATAAACATACTCTCCTGCACCATTTTCTTCTTTTTTCTACATGCGCAAAGGCCTCTCCTTCTTTTTTGGATATGCATATATTTCGGCTATCGCTTCATTCGTACACCGTTATGCTTCAAACCATCCTTCATCCATACTGCTTTCCGGCACGGCGCGTTTGGGGGATTTTGCTTTGCGATGCATGTATGCCCGCCTATGTCGTCACGGAATGGAGAGATTCATTTTCTTTGATAGAGATAAATTGCAGGAACATAATGCAATTCGCACTTGTACAGTCTGCTCAGGCAGCAATTATGCACAAATGCCACAGCGCATGACAGGACAAAAGAACAAACAGAACCATCAATATTTCAGACGAGTTTGACAAAGATTTGCCGACTTTGAATACATTTCCTTGCCGAATATAGAACAAATCTTTGATTTGTACAAATCTTCTTCAATGGCTCCATTTTCAAACGAAATGGTGGATGCTATATTTATATCAAAACAGGCGGGATGAAAAATGTCCAGAAAGTATTCGCTTTCGTATGGCAGTTTTAACTAAAAAATAGATCGGAATGTGATTAATTGGAAACAACTCTAGGCTATCGTGAATATGATGCATGGCTTCAGCCCGGTGCCGCTGCCATTGCCTGCGTAAGGCTGAAAGGCCTGGAGGCGGCGTCCTTCGCGATGGAGGAGTGCCGGGTTGGGCTTAACCGACTGTTTGGCGAAGGCATCGTATGCGAGGATGCGGGATATCCCATTGACTTGCTGCCGGACGACACCATGGCGCCGGAATCCTACAGGCTGGAAGGTTCGCAAAACGGTTTGACTATCAGGGGAGCGTACGGAAACGGATTGCTTTATGGCGTTTATGCCCTGCTGATGCGCCTGCGCGCGGGGGATGCTCCGGCTTCCATCTCCTGCTCATCAGCCCCGGCCGTTCCAAGGCGTGTACTGAACCACTGGGACAACGTAAACGGCAGCGTGGAGCGGGGGTACAGCGGGAAGTCCCTGTTTTTCAGGGAAGGGACGCTATGCTATGAACCTTCCCGGATCAGGGATTACGCAAGGCTCCTGGCTTCGGTGGGAATCAATGAAATTGCCGTCAACAATGTCAATGTAACCGAACAAAGCGCCAGGCTGATTACGGAGGAGATGCTGCCCAAGGTTGCGGAGCTGGCGGAGATTTTTCGCCCATTCGGAATACGCCTGATTCTGTCGGTTCATTTTGAAGGGCCTGTCCTGCTGGGCAATCTTCCCACCTCCGACCCTTTAGATGGGCGGGTGCAGGAATGGTGGCGGAAAACAGCCGATACGGTCTACCGGTATATTCCCGACCTTGCCGGCTTTCTTGTCAAGGCCGACTCCGAGTTTCGAAACGGCCCTGCGGCCTTTGGGCGGACCCAGGCCGACGGTGCCAATGTCATCGCCCGAGCGCTGATACCCCATCATGGAACTGTTTATTGGCGCTGCTTCGTGTACAACTGCAAGCAGGACTGGCGTGACACGAAGACTGATCGTCCCAAGGCGGCGTATGAACACTTTTTTCCGCTGGATGGCAGCTTTCTAGGCAATGTGGTGCTGCAGATCAAATACGGTCCCACCGATTTTCAGGTGAGGGAACCCAACTCCCCGCTCCTGGGCGCGATGAGCAATACAAGGCAGGCCATTGAGTTCCAGATAACACAGGAATATACCGGTCAGCAGATCGACCTGTATGCGCTGGCGGTGCAGTGGGAGGAGGTTCTTCGCACTCCGGTATCGGATACCCGCCTGACAGGAGACCTGGTGGGCGGGGAAGTGGATACCATTGCGGCGGTATCCAACGTGGGCGACGATATCAACTGGACCGGGCATACATTGGCCCAGGCAAACCTGTTTGCCTTTGGCCGGATGGCTTGGAATCCGAAGCTTAGCGCCCGGCAGATCATTGAGGAATGGATCGTGCAGACGTTTGGAAACAACCAGGCGGTGCGCGGATCGCTTACTGAAATGATGCTTGCTTCCCGCGGGGTGTATGAAAAGTACAACGCTCCGCTGGGTATCGGCTGGATGGTGGCGGTGGGCAAACACTACGGCCCCAGCGTGGACGGTTATGAGTATATGAATTGGGGTACCTACCACCGCGCCGGCCACAAGGCCATTGGCGTTGACAGAACAAAAAACGGTACGGGTTTTACGTCACAGTACCATCCCTTCCTGGATGCGCTGTACAGCGGCAAAGATACATGCCCGGAGGAGTTGCTGCTGTTTTTCCACCGGCTTCCCTACAAGTACCGGCTCAAAAGCGGCAAGACGCTGATCCAGCATATTTACGACACGCATTTTGAGGGAGTGGAGGAGGTCCAGGGCTTTATCGAAACCTGGGAGTCGCTGAAGGAACACCTTCCTTCCAGCGCATATGACTCGGTTAGGGAGCGCCTTTCGCGCCAGCTGGACAACGCCCGGGAATGGCGGGATGTGGTGAATACGTACTTCCTGCGCAAAACGGGCATCCAAGATGAAAAAGGAAGACTGATTCATGAATAGGGAGGTGCAGGGATGATCAATACGGCAACACCAAAGCGGGCGAGGCAGCCTGCCTACATCATGCGGGCAAGGCGCCTGAATTACGTCAAGCGCACCTGGATGCTCTATTTGATGCTGCTGCTGCCCATGGCGTTTTTTGTCATCTTCCGCTATATTCCCATGACGAATATCGTCATCGCCTTCAAGAACTTCAACATGTTCAAGCCCTTGTGGGAATCGCCCTGGGCGGGCTTCAAGTGGTTTGAAAAGGCGTTTGGCATGAAGGATTTCCGTGACGCCCTGCGCAACACCATCACGCTGAACCTGCTGGATCTTCTGGTAGGCTTTCCGGCCCCCATTATTCTGGCCATCATACTCAATGAGCTTGCCTTCAAACGCTTCAAAAGGGTGACGCAGACCATAGCCTACATGCCCCATTTTTTGTCCTGGATCATTATCAGCGGTCTTGCCAAGCAGCTGTTCGCACCCAATACCGGCCTTGTCAACATGGTGCTCAATGCATCCGGCTACGCGCCCATAGACTTTCTGGGCAAGTCCACCCTATGGGTGGTCACCTATATCGGTCTTGGGCTCTGGCAGAGTGTCGGGTGGAATACGATCATCTATCTGGCGGCCATCACGGGCATCAATCCCGAGCTGTATGAGGCGGCCGAGGTGGATGGCGCCTCCCGGCTGCGCAAGGTATGGCACGTAACGCTGCCAGGGCTGCGCCCTACCATCGTAACGCTGTTGATTATGAGCCTTGGCCGCATTCTTGGCAGCGAGTTCGACCGACCCTATGCGCTTACAAATCCGCTGGTGACCAACGTTTCGGATGTAATCAGCACTTACGTGTACCGTGTGGGCATCCGCTCCAACCAATTTTCGCTGGCGGCGGCAGTCGGCCTGTTCCAGTCGGTTGTATGCGTGTGCTTTCTGATAGTTGCCAATGTAACTGCAAAGCGTTTTGGCGAACGCGGGATTTGGTGAGAGGAGGGGAGCAAAGTGGTCAAGTCCAAACGCACGAAGGCGGGCGACCTGATGATCGCGCTGTTTTGCCTTCTCATCATACTGATCTGCCTGCTGCCGATTTTGAATGTGTTTTCGAGGTCTTTAAGTTCCTCCCAGGCGTTAATCAACAGGGAGGTGCTGCTTTTCCCGAAGGATTTTACACTTGAATCGTATACCTATGTTCTTCGGGATGCCGCTTTTTCCAGATCGCTGTGGTGGACCGCGTTTTTGACGGTGGTATGCACCGCCCTTTCTATGACCATGACCATCCTGTGCGCATATCCGCTGACGTACGACAACCTCAAAGGCAGAAAGATCATCAACACCATTATCATCATGACGATGTACTTCAGCGCCGGCACTATTCCCAACTATATACTGATGCGTGACCTGGACCTCATCAACAAGCCGCTGGTACTGATCATTCCAAATTGCCTGAGCGTTTTCAACATGATCATCATGCGCAGCTTTTTCTACTCCATCCCCGAAAGCCTGCGGGAATCGGCTGAGCTGGATGGGGCCAACCCCTTTACGGTGCTCATCCGCATCTATCTGCCGCTCTCCACCTCGGTGCTGGCGACACTGGCGCTGTTTTACGCGGTGGGACGGTGGAACGGCTTCTCGGATGCCCTTGTGTACATGACGACGCCTCAATACGCACCCATCCAGCTCAAGCTGTACCAGATCATCAATAACCTGTCGGCCATCGATACGGCGCAGATGGAAGGATCGGCAGCCGCTCCGACGGCCAGCGAAGGGCTGAAGGCGGCAACCGTCATGTTTGCCACGGTTCCCATTCTGATTGTCTATCCGTGGCTGCAACGCTATTTTATCTCCGGCGTTACCATTGGCGCAGTGAAAGGGTGAGTCCCTTTTACATAGTCGTTACCCCGGATCACCAATCAAAAAGGAGGCAGTCAAATGAAAGGCAGGATTCTTTCTCTGGTTTTGGTCGTCGCCATGATGCTCATGCTTGTCCCCGGCGCATTTGCGGCAGGCGACGCGGCCCTTCCCGAGTACAGCGAGATCACGGTTGAAATTTTTGACCGCGGCAACGTGGGCGGCACCGACCCCACGAACAACTACTACACCGAATGGATCAAGAAAAAGGTTCTGGAAGAGCTGAACATCGGCGTTACCTTCGTCGCGGTTTCCCGCTGGGAAGAAACTCCGCAGCTCAACAACCTGATGGCCGCGCAGACCGCGCCGGACATCTCCTTTACCTACAGCGCCGACCTGATTACCAACTACCACACCCAGGGCGGCATCCTCAATCTCACGCCCTACATCGAAGAGTTCCTACCCGACCTGAAAGCCTTCCTGGGGCCGGACCTGGCGCTCCCCGGCAGGGATTTCATCTACCGCGATCAGATTCAGGCCACCGGCGAAACATTCTCCATCCCCGCCCGCCGCATGAATGTGGCCCAAAACGGCACCTTCATCCGTAAGGACTGGCTGGATAAGCTGGGCCTGGAAATCCCCAAGACCACCCAGGAATTTGTGGACGCGCTGAGGGCCTTTAAAGAAAAGGATCCCGGCAACGTAGGCAAGGAAAAGGTTATCCCCTTCACCATGACCAACGATGTGCGCTGGCGCGCCAGCACACTCCTGGATTCCTTCATCGATCCCGAGCTGAGCGACAAGGACCGCTGGATCAACAGCGTCGCTGACCGCAATTTCCTGCAGCCCGGCTATAAGGAAGGCTTCCGCCTGCTCAATCAGCTGTACAACGAAGGATTGATCGATCCCGAATTCGCGCTGTACACCGACGATACCGGAAGCGACAATCTTATCAAGAGCGGCGTTGTGGGTGCCTTCATTCACAACTGGGATCAGGCGTACCGCGAGACCCCGGGCCTTTTGAGAGACCTGCTGGTCAATGTGCCCGATGCGCAAATCGTGCCCTGCGATCCCTTTGTAAACGCAGCCGGCAAGACTGCCAAGGGCCTGTACGACGCTGCCGGCCTGAAATTCTTCATCCCCGCGTTCAGCAAAAACCCGGAAGGCGCTCTGCGCTATGCCAACTGGCTGGCCAAGTTTGAGAACCGTTACTACCTGCAGACCGGCGATGAGGGCGTGACCCATGAAATCATCAACGGCGTTCCCAAGACGAAGACCGTCGAGGGCGAGAAGATCATGAACTCTTCCCAGAACATCGACTATACCTTCATCATGAACGGCCTGGATGTGGGCGATCCCGACAAGTATGCCCAGGCGCTTGCCTACTCCTATTCCGTGGATCCCCAATTGATCATGGATGCTTACAACTATGCCATGAAAGATGGGCGTCCGTCCATCGTTGTACCTGTCCCGATCCTTTCTGCCGGTCCCGTCAACGAGACACTGGTAGAGAAGGGCAAGACACTGATGGCCCAATCCGTGACTGCCAAACCCGAAGAGTTTGACAGCGTTTGGGATGCCGGTATTGCCGATTGGCTCGCCTCCGGTGCCCAGGAAGTTCGTGACGAGCGCGCTGCCAAATATTTCGAAGTCAAGTAACACGGCGGCATCCTTTCCAAATGCATGCAAACCTCCTTTGCTGCATTGCGAAAGAGTGGTCTTTTCGGTAAAGCCG
>JAEWNM010000208.1 GCA_023392755.1 Bacillota bacterium | reverse complement strand
TTACATAAATTGTAACAGAACAACCTGCTTTGTACAAGGGATTTAAAGGTGCTCTTTCCATGATTCCCACATTGCGTTTTATGGTAGCAGCTTGACCGGCTTGCCTTTATCCAAGAAAACTTGTTGACAACCCACTTTGATCGTGATACACTTCACCCAATTTACAAAAAGGAGGCCAAAGCCATGACAGAAATCCGAAACAACATGTCCTATCTGTATGCGTCCGCATATTATTACGTTGGCGGGCTTTGGTCTCCATGCGCAAATTGCCGAAGATAGGCAAGAAGATAAGCATGGCGGCTCAAAGCCTGGTTGGCTTTGAGCCGTTTTTGTATTTGGGGGAGGGTGGATCATGGATCAAAAGTTGGTATGGGAAAGCCTCAAACGGGATGCGGCGGCCATGTTTTCGCAAGAGGGGGTCAAGAAAAAGCTGCTTGCTGGCCGGCGGCTGAAAATCAAGTTCGGCGCTGACCCCAGCCGGCCCGATTTGCACCTGGGGCATACGGTTCCCCTGCGCAAGTTAAAGCTGCTGCAAGATTCGGGGCATGAAATCATTTTTGTGATCGGTGATTTTACGGGCATGATCGGCGACCCCTCCGGCAAGAGCAAGACCCGCCCGCCGCTGACCTTTGAGCAGACGCGCAAAAACGGCGAAACCTACTTCCGCCAGGCGGCCAAAGTGCTGGACCCAAACAAAGCAACCATTGTATACAATTCAAAGTGGCTTTCCGAAATGAGCTTTGGCGATGTGCTGCACCTTTGCGGCCAGTACACGGTGGCCCGGGTGCTGGAGCGGGATGACTTTGCCGCGCGCATGCGCGAAAACCGCGCCATCGGCATGCATGAGCTGCTGTACCCGCTGATGCAGGGCTATGATTCGGTGGCGCTTCACTGCGATATAGAGGTGGGCGGCACCGACCAGACCTTTAACTTGCTGGTAGGGCGGGAGCTGCAGCGGAGCTATGGCCAAAGCCCTCAGGAGGTGATCACCTTTCCCCTTTTGCCGGGGTTGGATGGCGTGGAGAAAATGTCCAAATCACTGGACAACTATATCGGCATTGATGAGCCGGCGGATACGATGTTCGAAAAATGCATGAAGGTGCCTGACGCGCTTTTACAAGACTACTTCCGCCTGACGACGGATATCGGCGATAATGAATTTCTGCCTTTGATGGCTGCCGACATCCGCGCCGCCCACATGCTGTACGCCATGACCATTACGGGCATGTACCACGATCAGGAAATGGCGGAGCAGGCCATGGTAAGGTATTTGAGCGTGGCGGCAGGCGCCGCGCCGGATGCTGTGCCGGAGGTTACACTGCCGAGTGGCCTCCTGCCCCTTACCAAGGCATTGGTGCTGGCAGGATTGGCCGCATCACTCAGCGAAGCCCGGCGTCTGATTGCCCAGGGCGGCATTGCGGTGGATGGTAAAATCATCACCGACCATGCTCATGAAATTAAAGGGGATGCGCCTGTGCTCCTGCGGCGAGGCAAGGCAAGGTTTGCGCGAATAATGTTTCACTGCCCACATACGCCAATATGATGAAGACAATATATTATTGATATAATTTATAGTTTTCTGGGGTGGGGTGAGTGAGCTGAGCGCCGCCTGTGGCGGATGAAGCGAGGCGAAGGAATCAAGCGAAATGAGCGGTGCAAACGGCAGTGAAGCAGCGCGACGATTGAGCTTGCGGAAAGGAAGGGGCACTTTTCAAAAGGCCCCTCCCCGCAGAATATACATTGTGTTCCGTTATCCTCTCTGCCTTGCGGCCTCGTACATGAGCACCGTCGCGGCGCAGGCCACGTTCAGCGAGGAGGCGGAGGAGCTTTCGCTCATGGGGATGGTGGCCAGTGTATCACAGCATTCGTTGAAGGCGCGGCACAGCCCGTCGGTTTCATTGCCGATCATGAGCAGGGTCGGGCGTCGTAAATCCACATTCGCTATATTTGATTCCTTGTGGGCTGTGGTGCCCACGACTTGGAAGGAAGGATACATTTTCTTCATTTGCGCGATCCAGAAAAACACCTGCTCGTTATCCGGAATGCGGATTGCCGGCACATGGAAGATAGAACCCATGGTGGAAACCACCACATCGGGGTCATACAAATCCACAGCGTGGCCGGTGAGGATAAGCCCGTCCACCCCCATGGCATCGCAGGAGCGTATGATGGTGCCCAGGTTGCCCCTGTTGGAGGGCCGGTCAAACAGCACGTACAGGGGATTTTCGTTCAACGGAAGGCGGGTAAAGCTGTCCTCCCGCATTTTTACAACGGCCATCAGTTCCGACGTGTCTGTTTTGCCGCTCAGCTCCGCCATCAGGCTTTCGGGCAATTCATAGTTGACATCCGTTTTCACGGTACGCAAAAGCTCCCTGGCCCAGCCCGACAGGGGCTTGTCCGGCGTATATAGAAAGGACGAGAATGTCCAGCCGTTCTTGACGGCTTCGTTGATGTTTCGAACACCCTCCACAAAAAACTCAAAGTGCCGGTAGCGCTTGTTGCGGTTGGTTTTCAGCACCTCAAACTTCTGGTAATCGGCGTTTTTGGCAAAGATTTTGATTACTTTCATTCCATTACGCTCCATACGGCCCGGCCATTTTATTTGCCGGTCAGCTTCTTGTATGATTCCATCAGCGCGATAAACGCATGCTCATCGCCGCCGGTGTCCGGATGGTACAGCTTTGTCAGCTCCCGGAATTTCTTTTTGATGGTGTCCGTGTCTGCGTCAGGGGGAAGGCCCCACTTTAGCAATACGTCCGTGTCGAATTTTGCGATGCCGGGAATATCGTTTTCACAAAACAGCTCGCTGTATACAAAGGACCAGTACTCGCCAATCACGCGTTTTAACGTTTCATGATCCATCGCCGCCAGAATTTTCAGGGGATACTTGGCTTTTCCCGCCCCAGTATCCCGCATATCAAAGAAAGCTTCCCATATCAAAAGCGGTGTTTTGCCCCTGCCGCTTCCCGACCGTATCTTCTGTTCGATTCTTTTCAGTTCCCTCAGCCTGCGCTTCAGCCCGGCAATGTCCATACTGTGCCCCATACGCATGAAAGTAAAATCCTGATGCTTATGCCTGTTTTGGTCGGTTTCATTCATAGTACCATAGAAAATACAAGAAGTCGATTGTTGCCAATCGACTTCTTGCTGGTGCGGGAAACAGGACTTGAACCTGCATGAAGGAACCTTCACTAGAACCTGAATCTAGCGCGTCTGCCAATTCCGCCATTCCCGCGTGTTGGTGGATGGGGGTGGATTCGAACCACCGAAGTCTG
>JAEWNM010000110.1 GCA_023392755.1 Bacillota bacterium | reverse complement strand
CTCTGTATGTCGCCTGCACGGCCGCGGCTTAAGCGCAATGCCGGCCATATATATCGAGGTTGGTGATCGTTTTGCCCATGCGAAGGGGAGAACGGCGGTCAAGGCTAGAACATTCTTAATTGCCTTGCCTGCCCGGCAAACATCGCCCTGTTGATATCGGGAAAACGGCAGGGAAGGTTCAGCCGGACGCATTCTTTCAGGAAAACAGCCTCAAGCTCCGCCGCCCTTGGGCTTGGGCACATGTAGTCAAGGCCGAAGGCATCGGCATATCTCGCCTTGACGCCGGGAAAATCCCGGTCAAGTGCCTGGTAAAAATACTCCCGGTTGCCAGTTCGAAGCGTCATCCCAAAATGACATACGATAAATTTCCCGCCGCACTCCTTTGTGCGGCGCACGATGGATAATATATTCTCTTCCGTATCCGTCAGGAAGGGCAGTACGGGGTTGAGCCATACACCGGCAAACACGCCTGCTTGGGACAGCTCGGCAAGCGCCTCAAACCGCCCAGAGGCAGGGGATGCGTTTGGCTCCAGCACAAGGCCGGCAGCGTCCTTGGCGCAGGTAATAGAAAAGCAGGCTCTGACCGGCGCCGCTCGCTGTATGTCGGCTAAAATGTCAACATCCCTTGCGGCCAAAGACGACTTGGTGGTAAAACCCGCGCCAAATCCGTACTGCCTCAACAGCATAAAGGCTTTACGGGTGATTTCCGTCTCCGCCTCAAAAGGGTTGTAGGGATCGCTCATCGCTCCCGTGGATACTAGCCCGGTCCTGCGCTTGCGGGTAAGCTCCTCCCGCAGCATGGCGATGGCGTTCTCCTTTACCCGTACCTGATCGAACCGGTCCAATTGGTAGCATACCGAGCGGGAATCGCAGTATATGCAGCCATGGCTGCATCCCCGGTACAGGTTCAAATTGTAATCGCTGTGAAAGAAATCATCCGTTGCGTGAAGGGGCGTCAACAGCTGCCTTGCCTGTACCGTTTCCATAACGTCCCCTCCTTTTCCAGACATTATAGAACATTTGTTCGCAAAAGTCAATCATCATACCCGGAGCATGATTTCTGTTCAATGTTGGGGCACGCAGTGGCGATTCATTGGCGGTAAGCGAAGGTGTTGATTATTCCCAGGAATTCAGCGTATAATAGCAAAGCGGTTCTTTCGCCGCAAAAAGGAGCGGGTGACGCTATGCAGACGCCCCATATACGGGATTATCAAGGCAAACGCGTGCACATGATCGGCATTGGCGGTTCCAGCATGTCGGGGCTGGCCCAGATGCTTTTGGAAAAAGGGTACCATGTATCGGGCTCGGACAGCGTGCACAGCCACACCGTGGAAAAGCTGGAAACCATGGGCATACCCGTTATGATAGGCCACCGGGCTGAAAATGTTCACGGAGCCGATATGGCGGTATATTCCGCCGCCATTTTGCCGGACAACCCGGAGCGGCTGGAGCTTAATCGCCTGATGACCCCCAACATGGAGCGGGCCGAACTTTTGGGCCAGTTGATGGAGGGGTATCCCATAGCGGTGGGCATCAGCGGCACCCATGGCAAAACCACTACCACAGCCATGCTCTCACAGATTTTAATGGAGAGCGGCCTTGATCCAACCATTCATATCGGCGGGCGGCTGGACGCTGTTGGCGGCAGCACCCGTATCGGTGCGGGGGAATCTTTTATTGCGGAAGCCTGCGAATTCAGCGGCAGTTTTTTGCATATGCGCCCCACCCTGGCAGTAGTACTGAACATTGAGGAGGACCATCTTGACTATTACCGGGATATCGAAGATATCCAGGATGCCTTTGGGAAATACCTGGCCCTATTGCCCCCAGACGGTCTGGCCATCGGATGGGGTGACGATTTCAGGGTTGTAAAGCTGTTCGAAAGCCTTTCCGTGGAAACGCAGACATATGGCCTTGGCCCAAAGAACGACTGGCAGCCCGCGAATCTGCGCTACGACGCCCAGGGCCGGGGCGAGTTCAACCTTGTCTACATGGGGAAAAAGCTGTGCCATGTGGCCATGGCGGTGCCGGGCAGCTTCAATATGTTAAATGGCCTGGCGGCTCTGGCCTGCGCCCATCGCCTGGGGGCGGATATGGAAAAGGCAGCGGCTTCCCTGGGCCGGTTCTTCGGGGCACACCGCCGCTTTGAGCTGACCGGCGTGGTGCAGGGCGTGAAGCTGTACCATGATTACGGCCATAACCCCACCGAAATGCGTAACGCTTTATCCATTGCCAAGCTACAGCCCCATAACCGCCTGTGGGCGGTGATGCAGCCCCATACCTACAGCCGGGTAAAACGGCTTTTCAAGGACTACCTTACCTGCACCTGCGAGGCTGATATCACATTGGTTACGGACATCTACGCCGCAAGGGAAAAGGATCCCGGCGACATCCATGCCTCCATGGTGGTAAGCGGCATGCGGGACAGCGGTATAAACGCCCACCTGACCCCAACCTTCAACGATACGGAGGCTTACCTGCGCGCCAACTGGCAGCCCGGCGATCTGGTGATTACCATGGGCTGCGGCAATATCAACCTGCTGAACGAGCAGATTGAGAAGAACGAGCGCAAAGGCACGCAAAGCCAAAACTAATGCCAAAAAATGGAGCTTGTGTTTTCTGTATCCCCCGGGGCCGCCGTGCTTCCGGGGGAATCGCTTTGTTCCCCGCCGAAGAGAAAGCCGAACATATCATTCAATATGTTGCCGGTGGATGGTGACCTGGCCTGGGCCACCTGCACGCTTTGAACGCCCTCCAGCAGTATACCGTTGAGCAGCAGCTCCGCGTGCACCGGGATCACCCGGTATGTGTAGGTTACGCCGGGCACCGCCCTGGTGTCGGCATAGTAAAGCGTTTCTCCGGATGAACCCCACAGTTCCGTCAGCACAAAGGATTCGCCAACGGCGTCCCGCTGGATGCGGTATACGGCATAGTCCGCCGGCTGTATCACAAGCAAAGGGTATCCGCTTTCATTGTGGGTCACATAGAAGCTGTTGGGTGTCCGCGGCGCATTCCATATGTCGCTTTGCTTGGTGGGGTGGTTGGAGGCGGTAAATATCTCCGAATAGCGGTAAGCCTTGGGGGTGACCGCCACAGCCAGCATAGCCTCGCCGCGCCACTCCACCGATTTTTTGTCCAGCTCTAAAGAAATGATTCCGCCCGGCTTGTCAAACTGGGGCTTCGAGCGGTTCCGGTAGACCGCCCTGAAAAAATTGCGGCTGAGCGTGGCGGTATTGTCACCGCCGGAGACGGAGCCGGAGATGCGGTGCTTGCTGTCTGGATTGTCAAAGCCCATCCATACGGCGGTTGTGATCTCTGTATTGTAGGCCGCCATCCAGATATCACGGGTGCCGCCTCCCTGCATATTCACGGTGCCCGTCTTGCCGGCCACCGGCGTGCCCGCGCCCGATAGCGTGGCCCCCGTGCCCGCGGATGTGACCGACTGAAGAAGGCTTGTCATCAGGTACGCGT
>JAEWNM010000109.1 GCA_023392755.1 Bacillota bacterium | reverse complement strand
GGTATATGAGGAGCTTGTTAAAATCGGCCTGTCGGGCCCGGCCGGCGTAATGAAGCTGAACGCGCCGGACATTTCGCCCATTGCATTGTTTGAGAAAATGACGGAAGCCATTTTCCAGGCCCTTGTGTGCGATGCCTTTACCGGAAAGATGTTTTTGCTCATGAACCAGGCTCTGCGTTCGGAAACGGCACCCGAGAGCGTGAAGGCGCTGCTGCGGGACTTTGACTACGTCACCCCGCTTTTGGATGTGGTGGCACGCGGCCAGGCGCTGGGGCAGATCAGGCAGGGGGATCCTGCCGCCCTGCTGATGGCCTATTGGGGCGCGGTGCAGGGGATTGCCCAGGGCTATGCCATGAGCCCCGGCCTGCCGCTGCCCGAAAGCGGGTGGGTGGCGGATATCCTGCGGCCGTCCAGATAAGTGCCGCCATATTTGAGCCGGGCTGTGTTTTTCACAGTCCGGCTTTTTCTTTGTTCATTATACGGCGCGCCTCCCCTTCCCGCGGCTTTCATGGTATAATAAGGCAGACTGCGGCACCGGGACAGGTTTGCCCCGCGCCGCGGTGAGAAAATGTGCCATTGATTCGTTATATGGGGGAAGCCTATGCCGTTGGAAAGGGGCCAATGCTGTGAACACGATTTGGCGGATCGATGTGAACCTTGTCTCCATGGTTTTGCTGGGCCTGGTTCTGCATCAGGCTTACGCCCGCCTGGATCATGAGGATGCCTTTAACCGGCTGTTCTTCAAGGGCTGCCTGCTGATCCTGGCACTGACGGCTTTCGAGGCCGTTACCTGTTTTGTAAACGGGCAGCCGTCGCCCTGGCTGCGCGGGTTATCCGTCCTTATGCATGTGTGCCTTTTCGCCTCTCCGCCGCTGATGACCTATTATTGGTACCTGTTTGCCAACACACTGACCATGCACGGGAACGCGCGGGAGATGAAGGTGAGCTGGCCCTATTTGATTCCCGTGGCGGCCAACTTCCTGCTGGCGGCGCTGTCGCCGCTTCTCCGCCTCTCCTTTATCATTGACGGGGCGGGCGTGTACCGCCGCGGCCCGCTTTTCTTTGTCACATCGGTAATCTCCTTTGCCTACCTCATTCTCGGCCTTGCCCTGCTTATAGGAAGAAGGAAAAACCTGCTGCGACACGAGTTCCGCTTTTTGGTTATCTTTTGCCTGCTGCCCGTGGTGGGCGGCGTCATTCAGGGGCTGGTCTACGGCCTGCTGCTGATGTGGCCCCTATGCACCCTGGCACTGGTCATCATGTACCTGTATCTGCAGGAGCGCATGACGCAAACCGACAGCCTGACCGCCGCGTGGACCAGAAATTCCTTTGAATATTACATTGCCCAAAACCTGAGAAGCAACAGCGGCCGGCCCTTTGGCATCATATACGCCGATATCGACAACCTAAAGCCCATCAATGACGAGTTTGGGCACCCGGAGGGGGACAATGCCATCTGCGGCGCGGTCAGAACCATGAAAAGCGTTCTGCGCAAGGGCGACGCCATCGCCCGCCTGGGCGGCGACGAGTTTGCCATTCACCTGAGCGTATCCACCAGGGAGGGCCTTCAGGCGGTGATGGACAGAATCGATGCCGCCCTGGACCAATACAACCGCCAGTCAGGCAAAGCGTACCGGCTATCCCTGAGCCTTGGCGCCGAACTGTTTTTTGAAAACGCGGACAACGATGTGGAATCCATCATCCGCCGGGTGGACCACCTGATGTACAGCAACAAGCGCAGCAAAAAGGCCCAGGCACATACCGAAGCGATGTAACGGGCGCGGGGGAATGGGGGAAAGGCGCGGGCATGGGCCGTGCGCCTTACAGCGTGCGGCCCGCCTCATACGCCGTTTTCAAATGCGCCTCCCAATTCCTCTGCCGGGCTTCCATATCTAGCCTGGACATATCGTCCAGCACGATCATATCTTTGCTTTTCACCCTGTCAAACAGCCTGTCGCCCAGCATCACTGTTTTCATGCTGTTCAAATGCCCATAGGCTTCCAAATCCTTCAGCGCGTGGCCTGTGACACAAATCACAAGCCCTTTTTCAAGCTGCTTCATCGTTCTTGCGCCATAGGCAAACCCATACGTCCATACCCTGTCGAACCAGCCCACCAGCTTGGCCGGGGCCTCCGTCCAGAATACGGGATAGATGAAGGCGATGGCGTCGCTTTGATTGATCTTGTCCTGCTCCGCCGAGACATCTGCGGGAACAGGCTCGCCGTCCCGGTAATGAGCTTCGCGGATATATTCCGCTTCGCTCATATCGGTTTCAAAGCCCATGGCGTACAAATCGGACAGTATGTATGTATGCCCGGCGGCCTCAAGCCCGCTTTTGAAGCTGTCCAAAGCATGCCGTGTGAAGGAGTCACCGCTGGGATGGGCGTATACGATCAGTACTTTCATTGCCGTATCCTATCTGTATAAACATTCAATCACCGCATTATACACGGAAAGCCGCTTTGTTTCAAGGCGGCCTTTATCAGCGCATCACAGGCCGCAAAATGTAAATGAGATTTTTTTAACAAATACTTGACTCATAAGTCAATTCGTGCTAAACTTGACTCGTGAGTCAAATGAAAGAAGGATGCCCGATGCCCATAGATACCTTCCTCCGCATTGCGGAGGATAAGCGAAACCTGATCCTTTCGGAAGGCCTGTCGGAGTTCTCCCGCCACAGTTATCAGGAAGCCAATACAGATGTGATCACAAAAAATTGCGGCATCTCCAAAGGCAGCCTGTATCACTACTTCGTCAGCAAAAAGCAGTTCTACCTCTACCTTGTCGGCCACTGCCTGAACATCTACCGCAAGGTTCATGACACCCCGCCGCAAGGGGAGAATTTTTATGGTCTGCTCTTTTCCTCCCTTTGTGCAAAGCTGCACTTTGTAAAAGACCATCCTCTGGAAACGGCTTTCCTGGCGCTGGCGGCGCGGGAGGGAAGCGGCGAGGTGGCAAAGGAGAAAAACCAACTGTTGAGGGATGCAATGGGTGCGGATGAAATGACATTCCGCAAAACCTTAAGGGAGGCGCTGCTCCGCTTGCCCCTGAAATCATCCATCGATCCCGAACAGGCCATCAAGGGTATCACGCTGTATGCATCCGCCATCCGTGAAGACATGCTGCGCAATTATCAAGGCATGCCGGAAATGCTGTACGAGCAGGAAGAACCTCTGAAACAAGAACTGAAACAAAGCCTGGACCTCATGCTGTACGGCATCCTGAAGGAGGAAGCAAAATGAAACAATTCGGCATGTTCCGCGCCATGGCGCTTGTCAGCAAGTACAAGAAACTGCCATTGGATAAACGGCAGGCGCTGCAAAACGACAGGCTTCATGCACTGGTGAATCACGCAAGGCAGTTCAGCCCGTATTTTCGGGAGCTGTACAAAAACCTGCCGGAGAATTATTCCTTGCAAGACCTGCCCCCGGTGAACAAGGCAGCGATGATGCAACACTTTGACCGCTGGGTGACCGATCCCGCCGTGCACCTTGCCGACATCAACACCTTTATGCAGAACAAGGACAATATTGGCCGCAAGTTTTTGCGCAAGTATCTTGTCTTCACCACATCAGGCTCTACGGGCAACCCCTCCGTGGTGCTCTACGACAAGCAAACCAACGGCGTCATGACCGCCGTCAACGGTCTGCGGGGCATATCCAAACCGGAAATCATGAAAAAAATGATACTTAAAGGAGGCAAGAGCGCGGGCGTGTTTGCCACCGGCGGCTTTTACCTGGGCAACAGCTCCATTCGCGCACGGCTTTTGCAAATGCCATGGAAAAAGAGTCAAATGATGGTAACAAGTGTATTAAACCCTATCGCGGATATCGTGAAGGAGCTGAATGCTTTTAAGCCGGCCATGCTGGGCGGTTATCCCACTGCGATGGAACTTTTGATAGAGGAACAAAGGGCCGGGCGTCTGCATGTGTCTCCCGCCCTCGTCATGACCGGCGGCGAATATTTAAGCGATTCTTTGCGCAAATCCCTTTGCGAAACATTTCACTGCCATGTGCAAACCTCCTATGCCTGCACGGAAGGCGGGGCGGTAGCCAGCGAATGCCGGGAGGGCCGCTTTCATGTGAACGACGACTGGGTGATCGTGGAGCCGGTGGATAAAGACAACCGGCCGGTAGCCGACGGCGTGCTGTCGGATAAAATCCTGCTCACCAACCTATCCAACTACACCCAACCCTTCATCCGCTATGAGATCACCGACCGCATACGTATACACCATACGCCCTGTGCCTGCACCAAAACATCCCCCTGGCTGGAGATAGAAGGCCGCACCGATGAAATTCTCACATTCCAGGGCGAGAAGGGCGATGT
>JAEWNM010000095.1 GCA_023392755.1 Bacillota bacterium | reverse complement strand
CCCCGCACCCAAAAACGCGGCCAGGGAAGGATCGGGCGTATAGTCGGGGGTATTGGTATCCATCCAGAAACCTGTCATATGGATATGTTCGTTCCAGGAAAGTGGGCGCGGCATCATGAGCGGGCTTACGGCATACAGCACGGGAATCTGGTGGCCGTTCACCGTGTAATCGGGCCTCGGGCGTATTTTGCGCACCCGCATGCCCTGCTCCTTGCGCCAGCCGGTTAAGTATCTGTGTTCCAGTGAATTGATCAGCAGATAGCCTACCTTATAGGTCATTTTGTTCCAGGCTTTGCCTGCCTTGAGCCCAGGCGCGGAGGATATGGGCACAACGTCGTTGTAGTCCATGGGATAATACTGTGTCTGAATGCAGGGTACGCCGTTTTTCTCCGCGATGGAATACATGCTGGAGCCAAAAAAGGTGGTAATAATCGCCTCGGCGCCTTTGCAGGCAGACTGCATGTTTGACAAAAGCGGTCCCGCCACATCCCGGATGGCGTTTTGCACCTGCTGCAAATAGGTAATGCCGTTGGTGCCCGGCTTCATAATCTTGCTCATGAACTTGACCACGTCGCCCGCCAGAGGGTAAAAATCGAGCCCCGCATCCTTTATGATATTCTCAAACGGGCTGAAGGAGGCAACCCTCACCGTGTGGCCGCGGCGCGAAAGCTCCTGTCCCAGGATTACATAGGGCCGCACATCACCTGTCGAACCGATGCTGATCATGGTCAAACGCATGATGTTTCCTCCCGCACACAGAGTTGGAATCCATTTTTTTCAGGACTCCCGGCCCGTTATTCTTCCTTCAGTATACTTCATGATGCATGGGAATGCAACAAGCCATGCCTGAACCTTTATCGACACATTACCATCAGCTTTCATTGACACCGCTTCTTGCCGGCATTATACTACTGGTTAAGAAAGTAATCTTCTTAATCTCGAGGGTGCAAGGAGGAATTGTATGCATATCGGCATAGGCAACGATCATGTGGCTGTAGATATGAAGCTGCTTATTAAGTCATACCTGGAAAACAAGGGGCATACAGTAACGGATTTTGGCACGGCGGCACGGGATTCGGCTGATTATCCCATTTATGGTGCGCGGGTGGCCAGGGCTGTGGCGGCCGGGAAGGTGGATTGCGGCATTGTGATTTGCGGCACAGGCATAGGGATCGGCATTGCGGCCAACCGCGTTCCGGGCATTCGCTGCGCTACCTGTTCTGACCCGTACTCTGCCCGGATGGCCAAAGCGCATAACAACTGCAACATGCTGGCGTTTGGTGCAAGGGTGGTGGGCAGTGAGGTGGCCAAGATGCTGGTGGATGAATGGCTGGACGCTACCTATGAGGAAAGGCACCAGTGCCGTTTGGATTTGCTGGAGAAGCTGGCAAACGGGGAAGCGATAGAATAAAAGGAAGGCCTATGCGTGGTTGATGCCAATCAAGACGAAGCGGGCGCTCAGTCAGCGCCTTTTTTTTCGTACAAAAAATAGGGCGTAAAAATGATACAATGAATGAAATGCGGCAGCCTTCTTATGTATTTAATAAGAGTTTGATCTGGACCGCGCATTTTCCAAGGCAACTGGCAGTTTTCCTAAACGCATGCAGAGCGCACTCCTTCAATGCAAGGAGGATGTACCCGTGAACGGAGAATAGATGAACAGGCAAATAATCTTCTGGCATTATACCCAATATATGCCACCGGGTCAATGAACAAGCAAATGCCGCCCCACGCGTTCATGTCGTGCAGAGCGGCATTTGGTATCATCAAAAAAGGGGATAGCCTAACCGCCATCCCCATCAACCATTACTCGTCCTCGTCCTCTTCCTCGGGCAGCTCGGCGTTGTGGAACACGTTTTGCACGTCGTCGTTGTCCTCCAGCATTTCCAGAAGCTTTTGAATTTTCTCCAGCGTCTCCGGGTCGTCGACGGCCACGGTGTTTTGGGGAATCTTCTGCACTTCGGCGGAAAAGAAGGACAGGTTTTGCTTCTCCAGCGTTTCCCGCACATTATGAAAATCGTTGGGAGCGGTGTAGATGACAAAGGCGTCTTCTTCGGCCTTCATATCCTCGGCCCCGGCATCCAGCGCCATCATCATCAGGTCGTCCTCGCTTATGCCCGGTGTACGTTCCAGGGCAATGACGCCCTTTGCGTCGAACATATAGCCTACGCTGCCTGTGGTGCCCAGGTTGCCGCCGTTTTTGGCAAAGCAATGGCGGATATCGCTGGCGGCGCGGTTGCGGCTGTCGGTGATGACTTCCACGATTACCGCCACGCCACCGGGGGCATAGCCTTCGTAGGTGATTTCTTCATAGTTTACGCTGCCCAGCTCGCCGGCCGCTTTTTTGATGGAACGGGCGATATTGTCGTTGGGCACGTTGTTGGCCTTGGCTTTGGCCACGATGTCACGCAGCTTGCCGTTGACGTTGGGATCGCTGCCGCCCTCTTTTACCGCAATGGCAATTTCACGGCCGATTTTTGTAAAAATCTTGCCGCGCTCCGCGTCCGCTTTGCCCTTTTTGTGTTTGATATTGGCCCACTTGGAATGCCCGGACATAGTACCCCTCCCAAGGTGCATGATTTACATGAAACATAATATATTAGCACGGGAAACGCTTGTCCGTCAACTGCTGCGGCCTGAGGGTTCCCTGGGCGTCTGGCAGATTCTTCATTTGGGCAAAACTTGCGCGCAGGGGCCAAATGTTGTAAAATAAGAATCTATAAAGGAGGTGCGGTCATGAAACGTATATACCGTGGCATGATGATTCTGCTGGCTGTCCTGACGGTTGTAAGCATACAGGCGCTGGCTGAGCAAACCGTTCTGAATGAAGCGCGCATAACGCCCGTGGCGGCGGAAAACAAATATGGAAGCGTAACATATCCCGTATTGGAAGGGCATTCGGATGCGGCTATACAGAATGCTGTGAACAAGGCCATTTATGATACGGCGCAGATTGAAAGCCGCCTTAATACCTTGAACGGCCTGACGGAGGGCGGTTGGGGCTTGGAGGTTACGTACGAGGCCACGCTTGAAAACGGAATTTTGTCCGCGGCCGTTTCCGCCTTTGGGGAGATGTCCAATGGCCGCATGGGGCAAGCGTACGCCACGGTGAACTATAACCTGGCAACCGGTAAGCCCATCACGGCGGATGACCTGTTCACCGATGTGGAAGGCGCGTTTTCCCTGATGGAGCAAAAGCTGGAGGATGAAGTGCGGCCCCAGTTGTCCGGGTATCTGGAAAACGATGCGCTGACGCCCATCCCCCGGGAAAACTTCTTTTTAACGACGGCCGGCATTACCTTTTATTATCCCCTGGATCAGTTTTCCATGCTGTCAGGCTACAGCGGCGGGTGCAGTTTTGCCTATTACGAGCTGAGCGATTACTTGAATGTGTCGGAAGGCAGCGCCCTTGATACCCTTGGCGCGGGAGATTTTCTGAGCCTTGGCGCCGAAACGCCCGCCCTTGTCGCTGCGGCTGCAACGGCCGGAAAACTGCCCGGCATCGGGGCGCAAATCGGCGACAGCCTGATGGAACGGCTGAATGAATACCGCTTGCTGGTAGAACCGGATTATATACCCGGCAGCCGGTTCTTTGAGGTGGAGGCCCCGGAGCTTCGCGGCGTGTGGCTTTTGACCGACGCGCTGACGGAAAGCTATGATCACAGCCAGGTGCTGGGCATACGGGCAGACAGAATCAACCTGTACGGCCTCCGGACAGGGATTACCACCATGGAGGAATGGCGTGCCGCCCTGGGCCAGCCGCAGAGCAGCGCCGCCTTGGATGAATCGGCGGCGGAGGACTATCGCCTGCCCGCCGGGACCAGCGATTATTACGCCTTTGGCGAAAACAAGCTGCGGCTGCATGCTGACGAGCAGGGTATATTGGCAAGCGTACAGCTTGCAAGGTAAAACGTGAGAAATCAGGCCTCGGAGGGAGCCATGCAAAAGCAAAGAGGAGTGCCGCCCAAAAAGAAGGCCCAGGTCTATTCACCCGAGGCCTTGCTTTTGCGCACCCTTTTGGGCATTGTGCTCCTTGCCGTGGGGGCCCTGGCCTTCGTGTCGCTGGTCACGCAGATGGAGGGCGAGGTATTCAAGCTTGTCCGCCCGGTGGTTCAGGGGCTGGCGGGCGGGCTATGCCTGCTGCTTCCCCTGTTTGTGGCATGGGCGGGGGTACTGGTCGCTTTTTCCGCAAGGAAAAAGATGAAGGTGCGGGCAATTGCGCTGTCCTTCACGGTTTATTTGTGCCTGCTGGCGCTTATCGTGCTTGTATCCCATCACCCCGACAACCAGGGGCCTTATGTTGAGCATACGCTCATGGAATACATCGGCCTGGCCAACCGGCGCCAGCTGGTTGCCAGCCCCGACGATTATTTTGCGTATTTGAAAAGGGCGTATCTGCTTTGCAGCCCCAAGGGCGAAAGCGGCGGCTTGCTGGGCATGCTGCTGGCTTGGCCGCTGTATATGGGCTTGGGTATCGTAGGCGGTGTGGCGGTGCTGGGTATCGCCATTTTGTGCCTTTTGATACTGCTGTCCCGGCTGGATGTCAGGGCTATTGCCCTGAACTGGCGGGAGCGTTCCCTTTCGCGCAGGGAGGAAAGGGAGCAGGAGGCCGCACGGCGGCAGGCAGAGGAGGAAGCATGGCGGCGGCAGGAGGCCCAACGGCAAACGGCCGTACGGACCCAAAGTCCGCCTGTCCCCGCCTTTGCAAGGCAGCGCGGCGCGCAGGCCGCCGTCCCGGCTGTCCCTAATGGGCCTGTCTGGCGCGGCCCGGAATTATATGATGAGACCATCGCCCCCCTTGATCACAGCGCGCCCATGGACGTGGCCGGTGCCATGAAAAAGGCCAAGGGGCGGAAGGGCGCGGCACAGGCAGCCTACGCTCCGCCGCCCAGGGAGGACGATCTGCCCTGGGAGGAGGACCCGGATACGGCAAGTGAGCTGAACAGCGGCAGGAGTATTGCCAAGCCCATCCGCTTTCCTTCGCCTAAGCCGCCGGCCGCCCCTGATTTCCCGTCGGTTCCGCTCCCCGTGGTGATGCCTGAGCAGCGCATGAGCGGCAGCAGGCTGGACGAGCCGGACTTGAAGCTTCCGCCGTTAAAAGCAAAAAAGGCGCAGCAGCTGCAAATGCAGCTGCCGCCGCCGTATGCCTATCCTACGCTGGATATGCTGAAGATGCCCCGCCGGTCCCACGTGGATACACGCCTGGAGGACCAGCAGCGGGCCCAGATACTGGAGGAGACGCTGCAGAGCTTTGGGATAAGCGCCCAGGTCAAGCAGGTCACACACGGCCCTACGGTCACAAGGTTCGAGCTGGAGCTGGCTTCCGGCATCAACGTTAAGCGCATCACCGGCCTTACCGACACCATTGCCATGAACCTGGCGGCGGGCGGCGTTCGCATTGAGGCGCCTATCCCCAACAAGGCGCTGGTGGGAGTCGAGGTGCCCAACCGGGAAATTATCAGCGTTTCCCTGCGGGAAGTGCTGGAAAGCGAGGAGATGGGCCGGGCTGATTCGCCGCTTTCCGTGGCGCTGGGCAAGGATATCGCCGGCACACCCATCATCTGCGACCTTTCGCGCATGCCCCATCTGCTCATTGCCGGGGCCACAGGCAGCGGTAAATCCGTATGCATCAACAGCATTATTTGCAGCTTGCTGTTCCGCACCTCGCCCAAGCAGGTCCGCATGCTTTTGATTGATCCCAAGGTGGTGGAGCTGCAGTGCTACAACGGGATTCCCCACCTTTTGACCCCCGTGGTCAGCGACCCGCACAAGGCCGCAGGCGCGCTCACCTGGGCCGTAACGGAAATGATGGAGCGTTACCAAAAGTTCAAGGAGCGGAACGTGAGGGGCATTACCGGTTACAACGCCGCCCTGCAGGAGGGCGAGGAGGCCATGCCCCGCATCGTTGTCATCATTGATGAACTGGCCGATTTGATGATGGCGAGCAAGCGGGAGGTGGAGGAATCCATCTGCCGCATCGCGCAGCTTGCCCGGGCCGCGGGTATCCACCTGGTGGTGGCCACCCAGCGCCCGTCGGTGGACGTTATCACGGGTCTCATCAAAAACAATCTGCCTTCCCGTATTGCCTTTGCCGTTGCCTCCAGCATCGACGCCCGCACCATTATGGAGCGGGCCGGGGCTGAAAAGCTGCTGGGCAAGGGGGATATGCTTTACGCCCCTGCCGGGGCGCTGGCACCCCTTCGGGTACAGGGCTCCTTTGTGTCTGACGACGAGGTGAACAAGGTCACCGATTTCATCCGCGGCCATTCCACCCCGGACTACGACCCCAACGTGCAGGAATTGCTGGATCAGACATCGTCCCCGTCCGGCATGGGTCCTGACGTAGCGGAAGCCACGGGAGAGGATGGCGACGCGCTGGACGAGCTTTTGTCCCAGGCCATTGAGATGGCCATTGTGGAAGGGCAGACCTCCATTTCCATGCTGCAAAGAAAGATGCGCATCGGTTACGCCCGGGCAGGCCGGTTGATCGATGAAATGACAAAGCGCGGCATCATCAGCCAGGCCGCCGGCGCCAAGCCCCGCAAGGTGCTGATTTCCCAGGAGGAATTTGACCGGATGGATTTTGGCGGGTGACAGGGGCATTTGGATAAGCCGGGATACGGCGCGGCCGCATCATGCATGTGCGCAATGCATGGTGCCGGCTTGCGCCTTTTTCGTGGTGTGGTAAAATAGGAAAAAAGGATTTGGGAGGGCGGCGGATGAAAAGGCTGACGACGGAAGGCTTGCTCGAAATCAGCCGGTGGATGCACCGGAACGCCAGGAAGATAGATTTGGCGGTATGGCAGTATCATTTTGAAAAGGGCTCCGGGGAGGCGGTTATATCATCTCTTGCGTATTACCAAAATGAGGACGGCGGCTTTGGCCACGCGCTGGAACCGGATAGCTGGAATCCCTCCTCATCGCCCTATACTACCATGTATGCAGCCAACATCCTCAAGGACGTCGGCTTTTTGGATATGCGCCATCCCATGGTGCAGGGAATTTTCCGCTTTTTTTACAGCTGCCCGCACGCGTCGGAAAGCGGGTGGCACTTCAGCATTCCCACCAATGACGGCTTCCCCCACGCGCCCTGGTGGTCGTACAGCCAGGAAGCCAACGAATATGAGAGCATCGGCCTCACGGCACAAATCGCGGGCTTTGTTCTGCGCTACGGCGATAAGGAGTCAGGGCTGTATCAAAAGGCGGCGGCGGCTTCCGATATTGTCATTGAAAAGCTGAAAGCGCCCGGAAGACTGGGCGATATGGGTGTCGGCGGGTATTGTGCGCTGCTGGACAGCATACAAAAGACTGGGCTGCAGGAGCGTTTTGACTGCGCTTTCCTTGCCCAGGCGCTCAGGCATAAGGTACATGACACCATCGAGCGGGACACATCCAAATGGGTGCACTACGGCGTACGGCCTTCCAACTATATCTGTTCCCCGTCAAGCCCCTATTACAGGGACAATGAGGACATCGTGCAAAAGGAACTGGACTATTTGCTCGATACCCGGCCCATGGGCGGCGTTTGGCCCATTCCTTGGAGCTGGTTTGACAACAATGAAAAGTATCCCAAGGAGTTTGCCATCAGTGAAAACTGGTGGAAAGCCGCGAAGGCCACGGAAAAGGTGCTGCTCCTGAAAAGATTTGGAAGGCTTTGTGAAGCCTGACGCGCTTGCATGGCCTGTGTGATGGGGAGGGATGTATCATGAACGCATTGTCCGCAAAGCTTCACGCTTATCTTTTGGACAAAGGCGCGTCGCTGTGCGGTTTTGCCGACCTGAACGGGATTGTTGAGGGCGGCCTTTACAGCGGCGTATCCGTGGCGGTAAGGCTGCCCGTTCCAATCCTCCAGTCCATCAAGGAGGGTCCCAGCAGAGCATATTTCGACGCGTATCATGCCATAAACGAAAAACTCGACGGTTTGGTGACGGCGGGGGCGGAATATTTGCAGGCTATGGGATACCGCGTCCACGCCCAGACCAGGGCAAATGTGCAGGAGCATCCGGGCCACCGCACGGACCTGCCCCATAAAACCGTTGCCACCAGGGCAGGATTGGGTTGGATCGGCAAAAGCGCGCTGCTGGTGACAAGGGAGTTCGGCCCGGCCATACGCCTGTCCTCCCTTTTGACCGATGCACCCCTTAGTGCGGGGGAACCTATCGATCATTCCCTGTGCGGTGGCTGTACCGCCTGCATGGACCACTGCCCCGGCAAGGCTATCTTTGGAAAGCTGTGGGATGTTTCCATGGACCGGGACGAATTTTTCGACGCGGACGCCTGCCGCAAGGCAGCCAGAGCGCTTTCGGCGGATCTTTTGCATGAGGAGATCACCCTGTGCGGCAAGTGCATTGAGGTTTGCACCTATACCAGAGGGTATATGCGCAGGTCAATGGAAAACGAGAGGGGAATGTTGTAAAAGCAACGGAACATAGTTGTCGTCATGGGTATACTGAAGACAAGCAATGCGAAGGAGGCGTTCCCATGGGCAAACCGCTTGGACAAAAGGTGACCTGGGTAGGCAAGGTGGATTGGGAGCTGAAAAGATTCCACGGGGAGGAATACTCCACATGGAAAGGCTCCTCCTACAACTCGTATCTTGTGCGGGATGAAAAGACGGCGCTGATCGACACCGTGTGGCAGCCCTTTGACAAGGAATTTGTTGCCCGCCTGCGGCAGGAGGTCGACCTGAGCACCATCGATTACATCGTCATCAACCATGGGGAGATAGACCACAGCGGCGCGCTGCCGGAGCTTTTGCGCGCCATTCCCGGCAAGCCCGTCTATTGCACCCCAAACGCGGTGAGGTCATTGAAAGGGCATTACCACCAGGAATGGAATTTTGTGCCTGTGAAGACGGGGGACACGCTATCCCTGGGCTCTGTATCCCTGGTGTTTGTGGAGGCGCCCATGCTCCACTGGCCCGACTCCATGTTCACCTACTTAACGGGTGAGAACATACTCTTTTCCAACGATGCCTTTGGCCAGCATTACGCATGCGAATCGCTGTATAACAATTCGGTGGACCAGGCGGAGCTGTACAGCGAGGCCATCAAATATTATGCCAATATCCTGACGCCCTTTTCGCCCCTTGTGACGAAAAAGATCAAGGAAATTCTCGCTCTCTCGCTGCCGGTGGACATGATCTGCCCCAGCCACGGCGTGATCTGGAGGGACAATCCGCTGCAGATCGTGGAGCAGTATTTGAAGTGGGCAAGCGATTATCAGGAGAATCAAATCACATTGATTTACGACTCCATGTGGGATGCCACCCGCAAAATGGCGGAAGCCATTGCCCAAGGCATACACGACAGGGACGGCGCTGTGACCGTCAAGCTTTTGCATGCCTCCAAGGAAGACAAAAACGATATCATCACCCAGGTGTTTCGCTCCAAGGCGGTTCTTTTGGGCTCCTCCACCATCAACAACGGATACCTGTCCGCGCTGGGCGGGCTATTGGAGATGATGCGGGGCCTGAAATTTCAAAACAAGCGGGCAGCCTCCTTCGGCAGCTACGGCTGGAGCGGCGAGGCGGTAAAGCTTATGAACAAGGGCCTTCTGGAAGCGGGCTTTACTTTGCTGGGCGACGGCCTGCGCACCATGTGGGTGCCCGATGAAAAGGCGCTGGCCGCATGTTTTGCCTTCGGGCAGGAAATCGCATCGCAGACGAAGTACTAGAATAGGCATAAGTGAACCACTGGTTCAAGGAGGAGCAATGCTCATGAAAGTTCTGCTCGTCAACGGAAGCCCCCATAAAAACGGCTGCACCTACACCGCCCTGAGCGAGGTGGCAAACACCCTTAGGGAGGAGGGCATGGAGACGGAGATTCTTCATATCGGCGCAAAGCCCATTCAGGGCTGCACCGCCTGCGGCCATTGCTATACCGGGCCCGACAGGTGCGTTTTTGACGATGACATGGTGAACCGCATTTTGGAAAAAGGCGAACAGGCAGACGCCTTCGTGTTCGGCTCCCCGGTCTACTACGCTTCCGCCAACGGAGCTATGATCGCCTTGATGGACAGATTGTTCTACGCCGGGGACTGCTTCAAAAACAAGCCCGGAGCCTGCGTTGTTTCAGCTCGCCGGGCCGGCACTACTGCCGCTCTGGACCAGATGCTCAAATACCTCACCATCTCCAACATGGTGGTGGTAGGCTCCCAATATTGGGCCATGGTTCATGGCAGTAAGCCTGAGCAGGTGCGCGAGGACAAGGAAGGGCTGCAAACCATGCGCACCCTGGGCCGCAATATGGCCTGGCTGTTAAAGTGCATTCAGGCAGGGCGGCAGGTGAACATTCCGCTTCCTGAAAGGGAAGCGAGAATGTGGACGAACTTCATCAGGTAACGGCAGGAATGCGGAAAGGAAACCACTTTATGCGAAAGATTGCGCTCATCCTGCTGGCAGCGCTGCTTTTGGGCCTGTTCCAGCCTGCCTGTGGGGAAACGGCGGATGGCGACAGCCTTACGATATCTTTTCTGGGCGATTGCAGCATTGGCGATTCTTACCGTACCAGAAGCTATGAAAAGAGCTATGCCAAAACGGTGGACAAGCTGGGCTTTGAGTGGCCCTTTTCCCTGGTGCGCCCCTACCTTGACGCCGACGATGTCACCGTTGCCAACCTGGAGGTGGTGTTCACCACCCAAAAGCGGCAGGCGGACAAGGATATGAACCTGATCGCCGATCCCAGGTATGTGGGGGTATTGCTGGAATCTGGCGTGGATGTAGTGAACACCGCCAATAACCATAGCTTTGACTTCATGGCCGCGGGCTACCGAGAAAGCCTCAAGACGCTGGATGACGCGGGCATCCCCCATTTTGGCACCATCAGCCCCGGCAGCAAAAACATGGTGGACCATATCCTGATCCATGAGGCAAAGGGCATCAAAATCGGATTTGTGGGCTTTGCCTATCCCCAAAACAACGATATTGAGCGCATAGCCCAGCGGATCAAGGATTTGCGCAGCCAGGGCTGCGACCTTGTGATTGCCAGCCTCCACTGGGGGAGGGAGCTTCACGCCACCCCCAACGCCGGCCAGTATTCCTACGCGAAAAAGGTGCTGGATGCGGGGGCGGATGTGCTGTACGGGCATCATCCCCACATTTTGCAGCCTGTTCATCTGTACAAGGGTAAGCCTATTTTCTATAGTCTGGGGAATTTTACCTTCGGCTCCATGGGCAAGGCGGACCCGGATACGGGCATCTTCCAGCTTCGTTACCGCCTTACAGAGGACGGGCCCCAACTCGAAACCTTTACCGTCATCCCCTGCCGCACCCAGGGCGCGGGGGATTTTAGGCCCTATGAATTGACGGAGGATAAAGAAAGGCAGGCGGTGTTCAGAAAGCTTACCTTCCGCAGGGAGGCAAAAGGCATGCAAAACCTGCCGGAAGCATTCCTCACAACGGGCAGCGTACACTTTGAGCAGGGCGAAATCGTTCCGTAACGGGGTACGGTTTATGACAATCATCGCGGGCGGCCGGCAAGGCCGCCTTTTGAATATAGAATATCAAAAAAAGTCTTTAGCTTTGTTGACATAATGTGCCATTGCAATTACACTGTCTATAGGTCAAGATGTCAAAAAATGTCCGATAAAGGCGAAAATCCGGGACATGAGGCGTGATGCGAATGAGGGGCACGGATATTGGCGGCCAGGTTTTATCCCATACTGTCGGTGATGTAATGCGGTATGCATGCCTTGCCGTCTGTCTTGTTTTGTTATTGCCCAAGGCGGCATAAAGCGCCGGTAAAAACTGGCGGCAATCTCAATATATAAGGGACCGCGTATAGAAAGCGGCCGTTATGCGATTAATTTTATGGAGGTACTGTATGCGCATGGGGTTTTGTAAGCGGTTTGTAGCTCTTTGTTTGACGCTTGCCATGGTGTTTGGAATGCTTCCGGGGCTGACATGGACGGCGCGCGCCGCCGATATTGAACGTACCGCAAATGTGTACGATCGTATTCTTT
>JAEWNM010000082.1 GCA_023392755.1 Bacillota bacterium | reverse complement strand
CTCATGGCTCATATTGGCCAAAAACTCGCTTTTGACCCGGTTGGCCGATTCAGCCTCGTCACGGCCTCTTTGCAGGGCGGCCTCGTGATTTTTTTGCTCGGTGATGTCCTCGACCGCTATCACGATTTGCTTGTCATCCGATACGGCAAGCGGAATAAAGTGAAACTTCATCCAAAAATCAGCGGCGGCACCGCCGCAAAAAAAGGAACGCCGGAGGACCACATCCTTCAGGCTCGCCTGATTGAGAATCGCCTTGCCAATGTTCTGGCGGATTTCACAGGAACCGCAGCTTTCGCCCTTCCCGCAGCCCCCCTCCTGGCAGGAGCTGCAGCCCAGGCCGTCGCCGAAGCACCGCCCCACAATGTCCGCCTCCCGTATGCGAAACAACTCCAAAAGGGGCTTGTTGACCCAGGTGACCACGGCATCCTCGCCGACCAGCAGAATCCCGATGGGCAGCGATTCCAGAACGCTTTTCAGGCTGTTCTTCTCTTTTGTGGTTTCCTCTTCCATGGTTTTGATGCGATCAATGTCGCGGAACACCACCACGGCGCCCTCCGCAGCACCGCCGGGACCGCGTATCGGCGAACAGCTCGCCGATACATAAAGTGTTTTTCCCTCTTTGGTGATCAGAGCGGAGTGGTTTTTAAGCCCCACCGTCTCCCCGTTTTCCAGCGCAGCCCTGACAGGATTGTCCAAACGCTTGCCCGAAAAAAAATCAACCAGCCGGAACACATCGCAAAAAGGCTTCCCTTCCGCTTCTTTCCCGCTCCAGCCGGTCAGCTTCTCCCCGGACGCGTTGATGTATAAAACAGCCCCGTTGCAGTCGGTTGCGATAACGCCGTCGCCAATGCAATCCAGGGTGGCTGCCATGAACCTCAACCTGTCCGGTTCGTGCATGTTATGAAGCAACAAGGTAACCTCCTCAACGCTGGATCGGCTGGCGATAGACCTCCACGGCGCCTGTTTTCACTTGCATATATATCGATCTGCTATCGCTCCCCCGCAAATCGGCCTTGTGGATGGATAGGCCCAAATCCATAAGCGTACGCTTAACGGCGTCGATGTTCTTTTTGCCCACGTTGTAGATATCCTGCTGGAGCATGGATTCGGCTCCGCCATACATATGAATCTGCAGCTCTTCCTTCCTGCAGCCGTGCTTTGTGCGCATGGCTTCTATCAGCATAGGAATGCCTGTTGTGGCAAAATAGCTTGGGCGCTCTGTGACATCCTTGTTATCCAGCGGGGAAGGAAGCACCACATGGATCATACCGGCCGCTCTCTTTACAGGGGAATATACCGTAACCGCCACACATGAGGCCAGCGCAAACGTGCGTATGGTGTCGTCTTCACCGCCGGCCACAACGAATTCTCCCATGCCGACAATATATTCCATCAGGTCACCTGCATAGGATGCGGGACAGTATTTGAGGAATGTTGTCCAATGCGGCCTGAGTCTCCACCGCCCCCAGATCGAACGCCACCTTGGGCATGCCATAAACGATGGAGGACGGCTCATCCTGCCCGATGGTTTTGCAGCCTTGGCGGCGCATGGCAAGAAGCCCTTTTGCCCCGTCGTACCCCATACCCGTCAGAAGGATGCCCACGGCGCTGCCGCCCGCTTCCTTTGCCACCGATTCGAACAAAACATCCACCGAGGGGCAGTGCCCATTAACCTTGTCCCCCTGAAAGCACTCCACCTGGTATCTTTTGCCCGCCCTTTTGATGCGCATATGCTTGTCGCCCGGGGCGATAAGTACCTTTCCAGGCTCGACATAATCCCCCGTCTCGGCCTCCTTGACCTTCAGGGCGGTCTGATTATCCAGCCTTTCCGCGAACATCCTTGAAAAAACCGGCGGAATATGCTGCACGATCACAATGCCGGGAACCGTAGGCGGAAGGGCCCTTAAAATACTGTAGATTGCCTCGGTTCCGCCGGTGGAGGCGCCGATGGCAATCATGTTGTTTGTGTCATTGGCCATATTTCCAGTAACCTTGGCATGCTCCGCCCTGTGCAGCGGTGCCTTTACAGTGGATGCGGTTTTGATCTTTTGTATCAGGTCGCGCAGGAAAAACTCCGTTCCCTTGGGCGAGGGGTCGGGCTTTACAACAAAGTCAACGGCGCCTGCCTCCATTGCCTCAAAAACAACTTTGCTTACGGCGCTGACCATGATGACCGGAACAAAATACTGCGGCAGCAGCCGGCGTACAAACTCAATCCCGTTCATCTTGGGCATTTCCACATCACAGGTAATCACGTCGGGGCGCGTTTCGATAATCTTGTCCCTGGCCTCAAAGGGGTCACCGGCAACGGCGGCCACTTCAATCTGCGGATCGGAGGATATTCCCCTTGCAATCATTTCACGCGACAGCCGGCTATCGTCAACGACCAGTACCCTGATCTTTTTGTGCTTCTCCACGCATACTTACTCCTTTCGATAAACGGCGGGCATAACATATCTATAGCGCATGTTCTCACGGTTCAGCCCCTCCGAATGCCCGACAAAAAGGAAGCCGCCGGGCTCGGTTATGTCATAGAGGCGCTGAATCAGCTTGTCCTTTGTATCGCTGTCAAAATAGATCATGACATTTCTGCAAAAAATGACATGCATTTTTCTTTTAAACGGAAAAACAGGCTCCATCAGGTTCAGATTATTGAAAATAACTTCATTCCTGATTTTATCGGACATCACATAGTTTCCGGCGTCATACTCCCGGAAATATTTCTGCCGCCATGCCGCAGGCAGGTCGGAAACCTTTTCCTTGCCGTAGACGCCCGCCTTGGCGGCCGCCAGCACGCTGGAGGAAATGTCCGTCGCCAATATTTTCGTATCCCACGCCGGTTTTTCCGGGCCGAAAAACTCGTCCATGATCATGGCCAGCGTATAGGGCTCCTCCCCTGTGGAGCAGGCCGCGCTCCAAATACGCAGGTCCTTGTCCTTCGCCGTTTTTTTCAGATACGGCAGCACCTTGTCCCGAAAGAAATGAAAGTGCGTTTCTTCCCGCATGAAAAACGTATAGTTTGTCGTAATCTTATCCAGCATGGTGGAAGCCGCCTGGCCCGTCTTATCTGCGGCGACATACCGCATATACTCCGTCAGGCTGTTCATGTTCATGCTGGAAAGCACAAGGTTCAGCCTGCCGGCCACCAGCGCCTTCTTTTCGTTTTTGAAATGAATGCCGTAGTTGGCCTTTATGTAATCGGCAAATTGCCTGAACTCCTGTTCCTGAATGGCAACCATCAATTTCCCCGCCTTATATAAGGAGAAGGAGGGCCGAAAGACTCTCCTTCTGGCCTTGTCTCTTGTGTCCAGCCGCTGCCCGGGTTTGTCAGGCCAGGGTGCGCAGCGTATCCAGCGCTTCGTCCGTGAGCAGCTTCTGGCAGTCCAGCAGCAGCTTGACAGTGTCCCCCGCTTTTCCGATTCCTTTGATGTACTGGTGCCCGCCCTTTGTGATTTCCGGCGGCGGCGCGATATCCTCGTCCCGCATGGTAATCACTTCCGAGACGCTGTCCACGATCAGGCCGATGGAGACATCGTTTGTATCGATCACGATGATGCAGGTTCTGTCATCGTAATCGCGCACTTCTTTTTTGAAGCGCAGCCGGGCATCCATGACGGGAATGATTTTTCCCCGGAGGTTGGTGATGCCCTTTACATACCCGGGCATTTCGGGAACGACGGTAATCGGCTGTATACCGATGATTTCGGTGATATACCGTATCTCCATGCCGTACAGCTCGTTCCCCATGGAAAAGATAAGGTACTTTCCTTTGAGCGTATCCTCGTCCATTTCGTTCAGGTTCAGCAAATCAGCCTGCGTCATTTTGAAAGCCTCCTTCATGATATGGTTGTATTAAGTAATTGTATGGGACCTCACATATTGATCAGGCCGCCAATGTTGAGAATCAGGCTGATGCTTCCATCTCCCAGAAGCGTACAGCCCGCCAGGCCGTCGACCTTCTTCGTATTTTTGATATAGGGCGGAAGCGCCTTGCCCACCACCTGATGCTGGCCCAGAAGCTCGTCGGCGAAAAGGCAAACGCTCCTGCCGTCCTGCTCCACCATGAGCATGATCCCTTT